>JAYTKG010000019.1:0-8191 GCA_043730435.1 Acidimicrobiia bacterium
CGGCCGATACGGCGGTGATCGACCGTTGTGGTCCAGTCGGTGACGCGGGCAACGACATCGGTCGTGACCGCGCCAGTCGAGGCCGGGGTGTCGATATGAGCTTCGGTCATGGTCATGGGCAACCCCGCGCGCCGCCGACCGACAAGCCGGTCGAGCGAAACAAGTAGTGAATGTCGGTTAGGAGATTACCCATTCGATGGCCTCTAGCCCGAAATTGATGAGGAATTGCCGAGCCCGGCCACGCGATGGCGGGATTGTTTGAGCGAAGCGAGTCCGAACGCCGGGAGCGACGCTGAGCGAAAAGGAGCGGTAGCGACCACGCGAAGCCAATCAGCGAGCGAGCAAGTGAGGCATGTCGCGGTCAGGAGCGCGTGAGGGGGATCTTTATGGTGACGATGGCGCCGCCTTCGGGGCGGTTGGCGGCGGTGGCGACGCCTCCGTGGGCGGCGACGATGGTTTGGACCAACGCTAGGCCGAGGCCGATTTCACCACGGGTGTCGCCCCGACGGAACCGTTCGAACACGTGGGGCAACATCGCGTCATCGAATCCGGGGCCGTCATCCAGCACGCTGAGTACCCCGTCACGACCGTTTATGGAGCTTTCCAGCGAGACGTTTTTAGATCGACGAACCGAGTTGCGCACCAGATTGTCGACGGCCTGCCGTAGAAGGGAGAGGTCGGCATCAACCACGACGGCGGCGGTGCCCGGAGCGGCGGTGACGTTCACATCGTCGGCTCGGACCGACGACGCCACTTCTTCGGCCAGCAGATCGAGGCGAAGCGGCGCCAGGCGGGGCATGGCCTGGCCGCTCTCCAACCGGGCGAGATCGAGCAACTCGTTCACCCCGGCGCTCGCCCGTTCGGCCGCAGCGCGTATCTCGGCCATGGAACGTACATACTCCTCCGACGATCGCGGCCGGGCTAATGATTGACTGGCGGAGGCAAGTATGACCGACAGAGGTGTGCGCATTTCGTGGGCGGCGTCGGCCAGGAAGCCGCGCCGTTCCATAAGCGCCTGGCGAGCCGGACGGATAACACGACCGGCCAGCCACCAGACGACCGCTCCCGACGCGGCGATCCACAAGAGGCCGAGCGTCCAAATGAACGAGCGGTAGTCGCTCTTCTTCCGGTTATACGAGGAAAGATCAACAATGGTCGCGACGCCTTCGCTCTTCTTCGTGATGCGCGCCGCGCCGAGATAGTCGACGCCGCCTAGGCGGACCTCTTCCGTGGTAAAGCCACCTTCGCGATCACCGATAAGCAGACGAAACGGAGGCTGGACGTTGGACTTGGAGTAGGCCTTGACTTCGCCGTCGGCACTCACCGTCCAGATATTTCGATCTACTGGCTCGCGTTCGTTGTCGAACTCGACGAAGGCCAGCTCGAGCTCCTCGTGTGCTTCGTTGACCGCAGCGGCATCCCACTTCGCATCGTTGGTTCGCAGCAAGGCTCGGGTGAGAGGAACGACGGCCAGGAGGCTTAAGAGCGCACACACCGCGGTGGCGAACCATCGCAGACGCCGGAGATTCATACGGCGATACGGTACCCCACGCCTCGCACGGTCTCGATCGGAGCCGGGTTGCTGGGCAGGTCGAGCTTTCGACGAAGGTTGGCTACGTGCACATCGACCACGTTGGAAAGCCCGTCGTAGTTGGCGTCCCACACTGCTTCCAGCAGGTCCGAGCGTCGAACTACTTCACCGGGTCGGACCATCAGTTCGTGGAGCAGTGAGAATTCGCGAGCGGTCATGGGAATGACGACGTTGCCGCGCCACACCGTGTGGCTGGCTGGGTCGAGGCGAACGTCACCGGCTTCGACCATGGGCGAACGGGTGGACGTCGGGCGACGCAGCAGCGCTCGCACGCGAGCCGACAACTCGGGCGAATCGAACGGTTTGGTGAGGTAGTCGTCGGCCCCGGCATCAAGGCCGCCCACTTTGTCCGACAGCGAATCGCGGGCGGTCAGCAGCAGCACGCGGGTGTCGGCCTGCTGCTCACGCAACCATCGACAAACATCGAGACCGCTGCCGTCTGGCAGGCCAATATCAAGCACAACCAGCGCATACGAATTGAACTCCAGCGATTCAATGGCACTGGCAACCGTGCGTTCCCAGTCAACCGCGTGACCTTCCTCCACCAAGCCCCGTTGTATGACCACACCGAGGGCGGCATCGTCTTCCACAAGGAGTAAGCGCATGAACCGCAATGATCCCACGCGGAACATGAAGCGAACATGAAGACTCCATTCACAGCAGCTTCATGAAGCGTGGTGCATAGTGCCTTCATGGCAGACGACAAGGCCCTTATTGCCCACCTGCTTCGGCGTACTGGTTTCGGACCGCGGCCCGGGCAGGTAGAAGAACTGAGCGCGGCCGGATACGCAGCAGCACTCCAAAATGTGCTGGCCGCTGCACCCCTCACGGTTGAGCCTCCCACCCTCGGTACCAAAGACGACGAGGCACACCTTGTCCGATGGTGGTCGGAAATCCTGGCCCGACCCGACGCTGGGCTCCACGAAAAGATGGTGTGGTTCTGGCACGGCCATCTCACCTCTAGCGTCGACAAGGCCGAACCAATCGCGGTCGCTCGGCAACATCAGTTGCTTCGATCGCAGGCTTTCGGCAACGCTCGCCAACTGCTGCAGGACATCACCATCGATGCCGCCATGCTCGGCTGGCTCGATGGCAAGACATCTACTGCGGACGCGCCGAACGAGAACTACGGACGTGAGCTCATGGAGCTGTTCGCGCTGGGTCGGGAGTTCAACGGCGCGCCGACCTACACCCCGGCCGACGTGCGCGCTGCGGCGTACGCGCTGTCGGGTTGGCAGGTGGACGACGACAAGGCAGCCAAGGTGGCATTCAACGCCGAACACGGACCAACCACATCGGTCGACTTCCTGGGCAAGAGCGTCGCCAACGCCAAAGATGTGGTGAACGCGGTCTGCGATCACCCGGCATTCGCGCCGCTCATTGCCGGCAAGCTCTACCAGTACTTCCACGGTGTCCGCCCCGAGACGTCTCTGTTGATCTCGCTGGCCGACACGTTCCGAAACGGCAACTTGGAGATCAAGCCACTGGTCTCCGCCATCTTGCGCGACCCGACCTTTGTGGAGCATCGGATGAACCGGCCCCGTTTCCCGATCGAGTGGGTGCTGGCCGCTCACGCGGTGCTCGGACCGGTGAAAGATGACGACCTCACCGACATCTTGTCGACGCTCGGACAGGTGCCGTTCGAGCCACCCAATGTCGCTGGTTGGCCGCTGTCGCCGCGCTGGCTTTCGGCCGGTGCAGCCATGACTCGAGCGTCGTACGCGCTGGATCGCTCGTCGGATACAGAAGTGACGGCCGACCCCGATCCAGTGGCCTGGATCCTGCGAAGGACTTCGCTCTTCGAGGTGTCCGATACAACCAAGAACGCGCTCGTCAAGGCCGCCGGCAAGATCGAAAGCAAACGTGATCGAGCCTCCGCGCTGCATGCCCTTGCGCTTTCCAGCCCCGAATTCGCCCTCGCCTGACCTTCTTTTAAGGAACATGATGACGCTCAATCGCCGAGATTTCCTGACGAGCACGCTGGCTGCCGGTGTGCTGGCTGCCTGCTCCAGCACCAAGAAGCAAAGTTCGCCCGACACCTCGACGGCCAGCACATCGGCAACGACCGCGGCCGCCGACGGGGGCGCCGACGCTCCCACCCCTGCAGGGAAGGTGAAGAGTTCGCCCAAGGCTGCCGCTATCGACAAGCGACGCCTGGTCATCATCGAAATGGACGGCGGCAATGACGGCCTGTCCACGCTTGTCCCTTACGGCATGACCGGTTACAAAGACGTGCGATCGCGCGTCGCCATCGATCCGAAAGAGCTGCTGGCCCTCAACGATCAGATGGGCCTCATCAAGACCCTTGCACCACTGCAGACGCGTGGACTTGCGGTGGTGCAAGGGATCGGTACGCCGAACCCCGACGGCTCCCATTTCGCCATGATGGATCGCTGGTGGACGGGTGATGTCCGTGGCGAAGCCAAGTTGAACACCGGCTTCCTTGGTCGCCTCGCTGATGCCATCGGCGATCCGTCGGCACGTGCCGTTGCGCTTTCCATCGGCAGTGGCAGTCACCCCGCGCTCCGGTCGGAAAAGGCCGCGACGCTGTCCATCCCCAGAGCTGACATCGGCAACGCATTGGCCGGCGCCAAGGCCGATGACGTGACTCGCCACGCGTTTCAGCAAGCGCTGGCCGAAATGGCCGCCGAAGCCGACGGTGAACCGGTCGGGCTGGCGATGGCACGGCATGGCAATCGAGACGCCGTGCGTTTCGCCAAGACCCTGCAGGAGCTGCCGGAAGACAAGAGCGAGGGCTACCCCGGCGGAACGCTCTCGGACGGTCTGCAGCTCGCGGCCCGACTGCTGCACGCCGACTCGGCCATTCGGATCACGCACGTCCCGATGGGCGCTGACTTCGACACGCACACTGACAACCCCGGCCGCCACCCCAGCCTCATGGAGAACCTGGCAAAAAGCATCGACGCCTTCATGGCCGACCTGGAGCGTCGCGGCATTGCCGACCAGGTGCTCATCGCCACCACCAGCGAGTTCGGTCGCACCGTCAAGGACAACGGTTCGAACGGGCTCGACCACGGCACCGCGTCGTGCGCGCTGCTGCTTGGCCCGGTGAAGGCCGGTCTGCACGGTGAGCACCCGTCACTCACCAAGCTCGACGGAGACGGACAGTTAATCGCGACGGTCGGCTTTGATCAGTACTACGCCACCATCGCCGAAACCTGGTTCGGCGTGCCCGCCAGCGACGTGCTACCCGGCACCGTCAAACCCCTCCCCGAGCTCCTCCAGGTCTAAGACATCGAAACACCGTTGCATGAACACGCTCTGCCGCCCGCCGGTGCTAATGAGGCCACTGCCCTCGAGACCAGCCAGTCACAAGCTGGCGCACGAGATCGGACGCTGCACTGAAAGACGTCCGTGGCCCCGTTTCAATGAGAAACACCAGGTTGAGTTCCTTTAGATCAAGTTCGATTCTGCCCGTTGCCTGCTGTACGTAGATCGGCACAGTCAATGGAGACTTCGTTTCAATCGCTTCCTCCAGACCGACCATCTCGGCCACTAAGTCGAGAAGTGCACTCCAGTCCGGTCGGACGCTCGGGAGGCTTCCGACAAACCTCTCCAGGTCGGTACGACGAGCGAGCGAGTAGTCGAAACGATTCCCTGTTTCTCGGACGGCGAGGAGACCTGCTTGCTGCAACAATTGGCAGGCCTCGCTCACATTGCGCTTCGTATAACCCGACAATGCCGCCAACCGGCTCAGGCTTTGCCACTCGCCTCGTACGGACAGAAGGCATCGTATTACTTCCGAACGTGCGCCAATTCCGAACAGTGCCCGCAAACGGATCCAGGCCATGGTAGGTATTCGAGCGTCGGGAAGTCTCGATCGCATCGTCGGGGTGTACGGCCGCGCCAGTCCGGCAGCGGGCCACGCTGATTTGCTATGCGCCGCAACGGTCGCGGCAAAACTCACCGAAGGCATGCTGAACTATGGCGGGTCGCTGGTGGAGAAGGGTTCGTAACCTGGTTTTGGACAGGTACCCGCCGAATTGGATGCACCAATCAGTCACCTCATCGCGGAGCCTTGGGTCCCGATCGCCGAGCCATGCTGTAAAGAGGATCAGCGGCTCGGGGTCGATCGCCCAGTCCGTGTGTGTCGAAGTCCAGCCCGATACGCCCAACTCGGCCCATCCACCCCACGCCAATGTGACGACCATGTCTGCGAACGACTGAGAAGTCATGTTCGGCTTAGAGATCACTTTGAGACACCTCAACACCAAGCAAACGAAGTATTCGAAGCAATTCACCCAAAAAACCTTCTGATGGATCGTGAGTTCTCGTCCAGCGCGCGGCCCTGACAAGTTGCTCGCGTGACGGCTCGAGCGCTACGAGGTCAACGAAGTGCTTACTTCGCTCGGTGAGGTCTACTGCAGCGTAGAGCTTGAAGCAGATCAGGTCCTGGACGGCAGGTAAATGCAGCTCAAGTCCTCCGTAGGTTCGGACGAGATGATGTAGTTTCCACGATCAAGAGAGTCGTCGACCCGTTTCGAGAATACTACCTTCTCGAAACTGTGAGCCCTGAACGCTAGACAAGGTCAATCGTCAGATGAGCAAGGCGTCGATGGCCATGGCCATGAACAGCACGGTGACGTAGGTGATGCTGAAGCCGAAGAGACGCATGGCCTTTTTTTCGGTGGGGTCCTTCGACAGGTCCCAGCATCCCCAGAGGAAGAACGCGCCCAGCGCTATCGCCGAGATGCCGTAGATCAGACCGAGGTTCGCAACCGGCCAGAACACGAGTGACGCCACGACGACGCCGACGGTGTACATCAGCATTTTGCGGGTGACGACGTCGTAGGACTCGACGACGGGCAGCATCGGCACGTCGGCGGCACGGTAGTCCTCGACGTAGCGGATGGCGAGCGCCCAGAAGTGCGGGGGCGTCCACAGGAACATGAGCACAAACAAAACGACCGGGGCCCACGACAGATTGTTGGTGACCGCCGACCAGCCGATCAGTACCGGAGCCGCACCGGATGCGCCGCCAACGACGATGTTCTGCTTGGAGGTGCGTTTGAGCCACAGCGTGTAGATGAAGATGTAGAACAGCGCTGCGCCCAGGGCGAGCGCGGCGGAGAGCACGTTCACAAACACGGCCAAGATCAGGCAGGCAACCACTTCTAACGAGATGGCAAAGGTGAGCGCAGCGCGAGGTGTAACCAGGCCGGTAACCAGAGGGCGATTCTGAGTGCGCGGCATGAGACGGTCGATGTCGCGGTCGATGTACATATTGACCGCGTTGGCGCCGCCAGCAGACAGGGTGCCGCCGATAAAGGTGGCCAGCATGAGCTTCCAAGACGGCCAGCCGCGGTTGGCGACAACCATGGTGGGAATGGTGGAAATCAGCAGAAGCTCAATGATCCGCGGTTTGGTCAACGCGACATACCCACCGAGTTTGGAGGTGGGTATCCGCTTACCGCCATGCGACGCAATACCGCCGGGTGTGAGCCGTGACGGCACGAGGGGTCGGGCACCAACGGACATAACCTCCCTAGCGTACGGCCCGCAGCACCCGAAAGGCCATTGGAGCGCAGCGACCGCGGTAAGGCGAGACACGCTGCGCTTTGCCCTTTCGCTGCGCTCGGGAAGAATAGGTAGTCGTGACTATGCGCCTCGCCACCACTGCGCCGCTGGAGGCGCCCGTCTTTGAGAGCGATACCGACGTGCGGCCCGACCGGCCGTGGATCGTTCTGGTCTGGAACGATCCCATCAACCTGATGACCTACGTCACCCTGGTGCTGCAGCGGGTCTTCGGCTATTCCTTGGAAAAGGCCACGTCACTCATGCTCGACGTCCACGAAAAGGGCCGCGCCGTCGTTTCCTCGGGTAACCGTGAGAAGGCCGAACTCGACGTCTACCGCCTGCACGAACACGGCCTGTGGGCCACCATGCAGCAGGACGACTGATGTTTCGCAAGCGCCGGGTGGAGCGCACCGATCCACATACCTTCGCCCTCCGGCTCAGTGCGGATGAGCGCGAAGCCTTCAGCTACCTGGTGCCCCAGCTGCGCGAACTGTTGGAAGAAGCCGGTCCGAACGATCCTCGCCTGCGTCGCCTCTTCCCCACCACCTACACAACCGACCCCGAAGCAGAGGCCGAGTACCAGCGGCTCATGCGAGACGATCTCATCAAGTCCCGCTTGTCGTCCCTGGAGATCGTTGAGAAGAACATTCAGGCCACGTCTTTGTCCGAGGGTGACATGGTGCGATGGATGCAGGCCATCAACGACGCTCGCCTCGTCCTCGGCACCATCCTCGATGTCAGTGAGGACGACGACCGCTACGAACTCGACGAGGACGACCCCCAAGCTCCGGCCTTCAACCTGTTCCACTACCTCGGTGGCCTGCTCGATGACATCGTCAAGGCGCTAAGTCCGTCGTGAATCCAGGTAGCCGACGGTGCACTCTGGCCGGTAGCCTGCAGCGGTCTTCCCAACGAGCGTGAAACGACTGGCACGAACAGCACCCCGTGCTGCTAGGGTTAGCACGCTTCCAACAGGAACAGGCCCCCATCGTCTAGCGGCCTAGGACACCACCCTTTCAAGGTGGCGGCACGGGTTCGAATCCCGTTGGGGGTGCTCAGCAA
>JAYTKG010000020.1:0-5986 GCA_043730435.1 Acidimicrobiia bacterium
GCCACCCTGCCCGACGCGAACCTCCCGGAACCGTCGGTGAATATCGCGATGTCGCTCGACATGTTCGAGCACGGCCTCGCCACCCTCACCGGCACCGAATCGGTCCCGCTCGACCCCCGGAACTATCGCAACATCCGCTGCGAAACCTTTCGTGGCACCCAGCTAGACCCGGCCGACGCAGTCGCAGCAGCGATCAAAGGCCATATACGCCGGGTCGTGTACACCACGCCGGAAGCATCGATCTCACAAAAGGGCCGGTTCTTCACCGGCGGGCTCAGACAACTCTTAAACGTCATCGACCCATCCTGCCAATGGGCCGGATGCAACATCCCCGCCCACCACTGCCAGGGTGATCACACCATCCCCTGGCATGCCGGTGGTGAAACCCGGGTGTCGAACGGGAAACCGCTCTGCCAAAAACATAACCGGTTAAAAGAACACGGCTACCGAACCTGGCGCGACCCCAACGGCCAATGGCACGTTCAACGCCCCAACGGCACCCACATCCAACCCGCCGCATAACCCAGCGGGCGCTTCGGCGCGCCTGTGGAACAAAGGCTGCGAAGCGTGTAACCATTTGGCATGGCTGGCGCGTGTGTCTGATGTGACCCAACTGCCGATCGGTGCTGACGCCGCAGTGACCGCTGGCGGCACGACCGAGGTTGGCGGCGCATATGTCGCTTCGTTCGACGACGTCTACCAGAAGGAGTACGCGGGCTTAGTCCGCCTCGCCTTTGTGCTCACCGGGCGTCTCGATGTCGCCGAGGAGCTCGTGCAGGACGCTTTCGAAGCGGCGCACCGAAAGTGGAACCGGCTGAGCGGTTACGACCGGCCCGGCGCATGTGTACGACGGGTCGTGCTGCAGCGATGTATCGGCCGGCATCGGCGTCTCGCCGTTGAAACGCGCGCACTCATCCGCATCTCGGGCGAACGCGAACGGTCTGCTGAGATCGTCATTGCCGACCAACATCTGCTTGCCGCGATTCGGTCGCTCCCGACGCGGCAAGCACAAGTCGTAGCGCTTGTGTTGCTCGAAGATCGTTCGATTGATGACGTTGCCAACCTGCTCAGCTGCAGCGCAGCGACAACTCGGACCCATCTCCGTCGAGGCCGGCTGGCCTTGGCGACGAAGCTCGGCGTCATCGAGCGCACAACACCGGAGGAATTGCTGTGAAGACACTTGACGACCGTTTTGACGCGCTTCGAGACGAGCTCGAACTTGCCCTCCGTCCGACTGCCCCAGGTATCCCTGAGTCTCGGCCAGCCGTTGGTCGAGTCGTTCTCTCCGTTGCACTCGTAGTTCTGCTCGGTGCCGGATTTGCTGCGTTGACGCGCAGGTCGGGTCGGGTCGCCCCGGCGGTCTCGACGTCGAACTGGTTCGAAGAGACGTCCCACTCGATGGAACCCACCCTCGGCCAGTTCGACAAGGTGCAGGTCGACTACAACTTCACGACTGTCGCTCGATCTGACCTTGTCGTTGCCCAAGTTCCCAGCGAACTGTCGGCCGAGCCAATGATCCTGCGCGTCATCGGCTTGCCCGGCGAATCGGTGCAGCTTCGGAAAGATGGATCCGCCATCATCGACGGTAGCCAACTGAAGGAGGACTACCTCAAGATCCCGGCAGAGCCAACTCCGAGTTCAGCCGCCGTGCTTTCGGTCATGCTTGAACCCGATGAGTACCTCCTCGCCGGAGACAATCGGGAGGCTCCCGAAGCTGACGTATTCGTCGTTGTGAAGCGCACCAAAATCCTGGCTCGCGCCGAACGTGGTTGCAGCCTCTTCATGAACCCGGACGTGACGACGTCCCAGTTGGCCGCTGCGCAAACAGTTTTTGAAACGGAGTCATCGGTCGAGTCCTTTCGATACGTCAACAAGAATGAAGCGCTAGATGAAATCAAGCACCTCTTTCCGGAGATGGGTGACTTCAGTTTCGCCCCAGAAGGTTCAGGGGTTCCGACCAGCTTTCGTGCCGTGATGAGCCCCGACATTGACAGCGGTGAGTTCGAGGCGAAGGCCAAAGCCCTACCCGGGGCCAGCATCCTGCGGTGCGGCTTGCCGATCGTTGACGCTCACTACGAACCGCTGACCGAGGGGCCGGCACCTACATCCGTGGGTGGCGTGCAAGCGACGGTTGCTCCGGTAACAACGGTTGCTCGACCAAGCGTCGAAACCACAACTGGCTGACGGAAACGCCGCAGCTTTGCCAACTCGTGGGCCAAAAGCCCGACAACCTGACCGGTCCGCAGTCAGCAGCAACAACGTCAGGGAACCTGTGATTGAATGGCGGCAGGGACAACAGGGGGAATTGCTATGGCAACTGACGCGAAACTTGATGAGCATTTGGCCGAGGTCGTATCAAGATACGACAACTCGCCGGACCCACGGTTGAAGGAAGTCAGCGTTGCGGTCGTCAAGCATTTGCATGCGCTGGTGCGCGAGCTGAACCTCACTCGTGATGAGTGGTTCACGGCCATCCAGTTCCTCACGGCGACCGGTCAGAAGTGCAGTGACATCCGCCAAGAGTTCATCCTCATGTCCGACACCACTGGCGTGTCGACGCTGATCGAAATGTTGGCCTACGACGCCAGCTCCGAGGCCCTGACCGACAACACCGTGCTCGGGCCGTTCTTCGTGCCAAATTCACCCGAGCGAGCGAACGGCGCCACCATGTTGGTGGACGAAGACGACGGTGACCGTGTGGTGTTTCGCGGCCGGGTCACCGACGTTGAGGGCAATCCGCTTGAGAACGTCATGCTCGACTGCTGGCAGAACGCCACCAACATGTTCTACGCCGTGCAACAGCCGGGTGGGCAGCACGAGGAAAACCTGCGCGGCATCTATCGCACCGATGCCAACGGTGAGTATGAGATCCGCAGCATCCGCCCGGTGCCGTACCCCATCCCGAGTGATGGCCCGGTGGGGGACTGGTTGAAGCGCAACGGCCGCAACTGGTGGCGTCCGGGCCACCTGCACATCTGGGTGAAGCACCCGGGCTACAAAGACCTGATCACCCATGTGTTCGACGTGGAGAGTGAGTACCTCGACGGTGACGCAGTATTCGGCGTGCAACGCAGCCTGATCCGTGAGTTCACCAAGGACGCCCATGGCGAGCTCGAGACTCGCTTCGATATCGTGCTCGATCGGTTTTAAGCGACCGTAACGATGGACGACATCCTGATCGCCGGTGGCGGCATCGGCGGTCTGGCCGCTGCGCTCAGCCTGCACCAGGCCGGCTTCCCTGTTCGCGTCTTTGAGACGGTCGATCAGGTCCAAGCGCTCGGCGTCGGCATCAACCTGCTGCCGCACGCCGTGCGCGAACTCGACGAACTCGGCCTGCTCGAAAAGCTCCTGCAGGTCGGCCACGCTCCCGATCATCTGTCGTACTTCACCAAGCGGGGCGAGTTGATCTGGAGTGAAACGCGCGGCGTGCTCGCGGGTTACAAGTGGCCGCAGATCTCGGTCCACCGAGGGCATCTGCAGCGGTTCCTCTACGACGCTGCCGTCGAGCGAATCGGTGCAGATCGGGTGCACACCGGCCATCACCTCGACCGGTTTGAACAAGATGATTACGGAGTCACGGCGCACTACATCGACCGTCGCACGGGAGCGCCAATCGGCACGCATGCGGGGTCGCTGCTCATCGCCGCGGACGGCATCCATTCGGTCATTCGTAGACACTTCAACCCGGGCGAAGGAATGCCAAAGTGGAACGGTGCAATCCTGTGGCGCGGGATGGCTGAAGGACCGCCCGTCTTTGACGGAAAGACCTTGGTGTGGGCCGGTCACGCGCGGCAGAAGTTTGTTTTCTATCCGATCTCGCCGGTGGTCAATGGGCGTCAGCAACTGAACTTCATCGCCGAGCTGGTGTACGACGAAACCGAGCTCGCCGAGCGTGAGGACTGGAACAAACGGGGCAACTTCGACGACTTCTTGCCGCAGTTTGAGAGCTGGAACTTCGACTGGCTTAACGTGCCGCAACTCATCCGCTCGGCACCGGCCACCTATCAGTTCCCAATGGTCGATCGCGACCCACTCGACCGCTGGACCCATGGCCGCGTCACGCTGCTGGGAGATGCTGCACACCCGATGTATCCCGTTGGCTCAAACGGCGGATCTCAGGCAATTCTCGATGCCAGAGCACTTGCGGGGTGCCTCCTTTCGTACCCGGCCGACCCGCTCGCAGCGCTGCAAAAGTATGACGACGTTCGTCGGCCGCCGACCTCTGGCATCGTGTTAGCAAATCGCGGTCACGGCCCGGAACGACCTATGACGCTGGTGGAAGAACGGGCGCCCAACGGGTTCGCCGACATCAACGATGTCATCTCGCCCGACGAGGTTTTGCAGTGCACCGAGGGCTATCGCCGAGCAGCCGGCTTCGCCATGGCCGACCTCAACGAGCGTCCAACACTGGCGGCCGCGCAGTACTAGCAGGAGCCTTTCGGCTCACCGTGGAAGATTTCGAACTCTGGCTATTCTCTGGTTCTGCTCGGTTCGGTCGAGAGTGCCATAAGGGTTGATCTAACCCCTTCTCTCAGTGGTGAATCCGCTCCACTCTGGTACCCATGAAACGTTTTGGGTACAAGGGTCTTGTGATTGGAGCGATCGTTACAAGTGTGGTTGTGAGCGTTGCGGCGTTCTCGGCGACGGACCCATTAGCGCGAGTTGCTCTGCAGAGCACCGCAGTGGTTTCGGATGGCGGCGGCACACTCGGCAATACACCGGCGTCCCCAAGCCCGTCGAACCGGGCGAACGCTGGCGACACTGTTACCTGGACTGACGCATATCAGAACATCAGCACCAAAGTTGCCTCTGGTTCCGTCACCCAGACCTTCAATCCGGCTCGGACCACATATGAGAACGGTTCGGTGTCGGTTCCTGACGGTTGGAAGGCAACGTTCTCCACCGACAAGGGCGCAACGTTCAAAGACGCCGAGCCCGCCAACGGCGCAACCGTCACCGATGTTCGTGCATCGGCTCCCTTCGTCCCGGCCGAAGGTCGCAGTGGCGTCGCTACGGCCATCAACGCTCCGACCGTGTCGAGCATCTCCACCAGCATCGGTGGCGGTGGTGACAGCTTCGAGCTGCTGTTCTACAAGCAGAACATCTATTCGGCACTGCACCACACGACCTTAAAGGTGCTCTGCTTCAATAAGAACGACGGCTCATCCTGCGGATCGTTCGGCCCGTCGCGCAGCCTGTTCTCATCCGACGTCACTGATGCCTGGGTTGACCAGTCGAGTGGCAAGGCCTACTTCCCGGCTATCGATCGAGCCAACGGCAACAACAAGGTCGTGGTGTCCTGCCTCGACTTTGCCACGCAGTCCGACTGCGGCATCACCGAGCTTGATGGCAACGGCGTTTCACTCAGCGCAGCGCTTGTGTCGCAGCCGTGGATGTACAACGGCGAAGTGATGTTTGTGTACCCGCGCAAAGCCACCAAGGAACTCATGGTTGGTTGCATCACCGCAGCCACGATGGCCCCTTGCGCCGGTCAGCCGTTCTCTGCTGGCCTCGACTACCCGGTCGGCATCTCTAGCAACTTTACTTCCCGAAAGAACAACGTCTATTGGTCGGCAGATGGAACCGCGCCGTACCGCGCTGATGGACTCGTGTCGTACACGGCCGTTGCCGATGGCACGAGCGTTCTGTCGCTCGAATGTTTCGATTCCGCCAATCGCACCCCTTGTGCTGGCCAGACGCCTGCCTCCTGGGACGGTGGTCAGGATCCGGTACTTCGTTCCGACATGGGCGGGCAGCTGAGCGGCTTCTGCGCTCGCCCGCGCATGACCGGCGCCGTTGAGTGTTTCGAGCTCGATGGCACGCCGCAGTTGGTACCGGCGTCGTTCGAAGCTTGGGTTCCCAAGACCCGGGTGTCGTGGAACGGTGTGCTCGGCGGCTACGGACTGGTAAGTGATGCTCGCAGCTACATCCCACTGTCGGCCACCAACCCCGAGTCAGTGCCCTGCTACGACTGGAAGACGGGAAC
>JAYTKG010000021.1:0-1591 GCA_043730435.1 Acidimicrobiia bacterium
GCGGCCGGGTCCATCACAGTGAGGCGCTGCGATGAACCCTCTCAAACTGAACGGATCGTGCATTTCCGGGGCATGTCAACACTCACTCGAACGACCCCACCAAGGCTTGGCGGGGAAGGGCAGGAACTAAAACGAACAGCCTGAGCCAGTCAAACGGGACTCAAGGGGCCGAAATCGTAGCGTCCGCCGCCGCCTGCGCGAAGTGCGACTGCCGCGTCCGATGATGAATTTCTCGTTTGCGGAAGCCCCGACACGGACTGGAGGATCGCTCTAAAAATTGCCGGTAGCGGGCGTACGATGATTGAGGGAGTCGTTTCCATGCCTGTCACAACCGACCCTACACCGCAACTTGGCCGAGCCTTGAAATGTTGCCGAACACGGAATCAAGGGGTAGCATCGTTTGGTGTCCCGTTTCCAAGGAGCGACACACCGTGAGTGCATCAACGTTAGAAGATCTCTCCAGTTTTCATCGGTTTTTGACGGCGCGACTCCAAAGCCAGCCTCCACAGACCTCACCCGAAGACTGCTTGCTCGAATGGAGAGCGTCTCAGGCGGATCGTGAGGCCACGCTGGACGCTGCGCGCGAGGGTCTGTCCGACATCGCCGCCGGGCGCGTCCAGAGTCTGGCCGAATTTGATGGCGAGTTCCGCGAGCGGCACAACCTGGCGCGGGTGTCATGAGTTTTCATGTCACACTCGCGGCGCGAGCCAGGCGCGACATCGACCAACTCTTCGGTTGGCTGGCGGATCGGTCGCCCGACGGTGCCGGACGCTGATACTCGCAATTGTTGGCCAGGCTCGAATCGTTGGCCAACACGGCAGATGGCTGCCCGCTCGCACCCGAAGCCGATGACTTGGGGATGCCGTTGAGACAGTCATTCTTCAAGACGCGTCGCGGCAATCTCTACCGAACGCTCTTCGTGATCGAAGAGCAAACAGTCCACATCCTGACGGTGCGCGGCCCCGGCCAAACAGCCGTCACCCCCGACGACTTGGCCGAGCCATGATCTCGATCCTTGGAAGGCACTCGTCGCGCCGGTGCCACTGGCGAGGGGCTTCGCTCGCCAGTGTGCTTGGTGTTGATCGGTAGCATCATCACCACGTCGGAGACTGCGGGTGGCTCAAAACCACTGGTAACCCAAAGCCGTCGCCAGTCGCCCTCGACGCACAACAGTCTCCAGTCAGTTGGCGGCCGTGGCCGAGTTCCTGTAGGCTCAGATTCTTCGCGTGTCTGTCATTGATGATTCCGCATTTCGCCAATTTGGCTCACCAGTATCAGTCTGCAACCAGCGCCGTTCTCCGCCGCTGGAACTCGATCCTTATTGTGCGGAGTTTCCAGCACCATGCCCCGCATCTTCGACAACATTGAACAGGAACTTCTCCAAGCATTGCGACAGACCTTGGAAGTCGCGGACCGTGCCGATTTTTGTGTCGGCTACTTCAACTTGCGCGGTTGGCGGCAGATCGACGAACTGATCGAACGTTGGGCGGGCGGGCCGGAAAGTTGTTGCCGCCTCTTGGTCGGGATGCAGCGGTCATCGCAACGGATCGACAATGAAACGGCGATCCATCTCAATAAACAGTTGGCCGAG
>JAYTKG010000022.1:0-3389 GCA_043730435.1 Acidimicrobiia bacterium
AAGGCGACGAACTTCGCGGGCATCCCGACCTTCCTCTACAACGACGGCCCGATCACGAGCCTGACCGATCCCAATCTGCTCACCTGGCAGACCTACGACGTCTGGCGCAACGGCAACAAGATCGCGTCCAACCTTCGGGTGCCGCCAGCCAACATCGGGCCGCGCTCGACCCCCGATTACGCCACCCTCGCCGACTCCGCGGTCAAGAAGCTTTCCAATGGGACTCGGCTGTTCGCCGGTCCGCGTGACGACGCCTTCTTCGTCGACCTCGGATCGATCTTCGACCTAGGCGGTCTGCGTCCCTTCAACCAGAACCATCTCATCAAGCTGCCTACCGAGCCGGGAAGGGACGCTGTGGCGGGTTCCAACGTCCACACCTTCGCGCTGCAGGTTCCGGTCAGCTTGTTGGCCGACAACGGTGATCCGGTCATCGGCGTGTGGGCAACCACCAGCCGTCGGGCCACTCGCGTACTGGATGGCGATGGCGGGCTCAAGCACAAGGGTCGTTGGGTGCAGGTATCCAGACTCGGCATGCCCCTGGTGAATGAGGTGGTAATTCCGCTCGGTCAAAAGGATCACTTCAACGCGTCCAAGCCGGTCGACGACCTTCAGTTTGCGGGGTTCGTGCTGAAGCCGGAACTCGCTGGACTCATTCCGGTGCTGTACCCCGGTGTGATGGTGCCGACCGACGTCAATGCCGGTCTCGGGCTGGGTGGTCGCGAGGACATCGCCACCATCTTCCTCACGGGCATTGCCGGCGTGAACCAACCCAAGATAGTCACCCCGTCGGAAATGCTCCGGTTGAACACATCGACAAAGAGCGGCTTCCCGAACGGACGCCTCTTGACCGACGATGTGATCGACACCTCGATCCGCGCAATGGCGGGGGCAACCCCGTTCACGCCCGACTTCAACAAGGCACCGAACAACCTGCTGGGTGATGGTGTCGATGGCAACGACCTTCCGTTGCTGACATCTTTCCCGTACCTCGGCATCCCGAAGGCGGGGTACGACCAGTAATGGCGATTGCGATCAACCCGAGACGACACTGGCGGCGAGGCCTCATTGGGCCACTGGTATGCCTGCTGGTGGCGACCGGGGCGATCGCGCGCTTTGCCACCGCGGGTCACGACGGAGCCCCTCGCTCCGCCGTGACCCGTTCGGCAGACCCCACGACAAGTGCCGTGACCGAGGCCGCCACCGCACTCCGCGACGCCATTGAGTCCGGTGACCCGGCTCGCTACGCCGCAGTCGATGCCGCCCTGTCGAAGGCGGGCGACGCGCCAGGGACGGCAGGCATCCACGCAGCGTTATTGCTGTCCCGCCATGAGTTCGAAGCGGCCCGAACCTTCGTGGCGGCCGAGCTTCGAACGAAGCCCGGCGACAGAGCGCTGCTCGCTGCCTCCGTAGATGCGGCCGTCGAAACGGGGGACTACGACGCCGCCGAGGAGACCCTGCAACAGTTGGCCGATGCGCGTCCGGACGGCCGAGCATTGGTGCGCGTCAGCTACTTACGCGAACTGCACGGCGATCTGGCGGGCGCCATCACGGCGATGCGACAGGCCGAGCAGGCATCCTTCGAACCCAGTGAACATGCAACGGTGGCCACCTTTCTTGGTGACCTCTGTCTGTCCGTAAACGATCTCGCCTGCGCGCAAACGGCATACGACACCGCTCTGCAACTTCGGCCCAACGCAATCAGCGCATCGCTCGGCCGGGGCCGCCTTTTGGCCGCAAAAGGATCCACGTCGGAAGCGACCGCGCTGATGGCATCGCTCGTTGAACGGTCACCGCAACCGGCCGCAGCATCGCTGTTGGGCGAGATGCAAACGTTGGCGGGTGATAACGAAGGTGCGGCCAACTCGTTCGAGATAGTGGCGGCCAATACCAAGCTGCTCACCGCGGCCGGCGTGGTGACCGACCTTGAGGCGGCGGTCTTTGAGGCCGACCATGGTGACGCCGCGCGGGCCGTCGAGTTGTCTCGCGCCGCCTACGCCAATCGACAAACGGTATTCACCGCTGACGCACTCGGTTGGGCCTTGACTCGAGCCGGTCGGGCCACCGAGGCCATGCCCTACGTGCGAGAAGCGCTGTCGCGCAATACCGCATCGGTAGCGGTACAGACCCACGCCGCGGCGGCGTTGGCGGCAACCGGAGACTCGGCCACCGCTCGTCAACTGCTCCAACGAGTCTTGGACCGCAATCCATGGACGGCTCCGTCGGTACGTACCACCGCCGTAGGCCTTGCTCGTTCTCTCGGTTTGGACCTGCCCGGACCGTGGCGTCTGTGACTTCACACAGGACTAAACGCCTCACGTGACTAACGTCACCGCCGTTCGATCAGTCCTTTCCGTACTCTGTTACGAACAACGTATGGCTCACCATTGGGTATCGAATCCCGAGGGCTTACGAAAGGGAGACGAAATGGTTCGGCGCTTCATAGATGTACTTCGTGCGATGTTCTTCCCCGCTCGCCCGCAGCTCGTTCCACTTCCGGTGCGTACCCGGAGGCGATGACCATGGCCCTTCTCGATCGCATTGGTGAATCCGGCATCGAGCATGCCGACCTGTCCTGGATGGCTAAGGGCCACTGCCAAGGCCAATCCACCCTGTTTTTCCCGCCCCTGGCCGAGCGCCCCGATGCCCGCAGTCGCCGTGAGGCTGCCGCGAAATCGATCTGTGCGGAATGTCCAGTTCAGGTGCCATGCCGCACCTTCGGACGCACCCACCATGAGTACGGCGTGTGGGGCTGCGAAAATGAAGAAGAACGGGTACAGGCGGGCTATCGACTAAACGCACCCGTCGGCGTGCGAAAGCGGACTCCCACCACGTCGGCTTGACCAACGGCTGGGCCTCCGATTGCATGAGGCTATGTCTGACGCGCCGCAACGGCGAAAACTTGGTCTCATCATCGGCGGCTGCGCTGCACTAGTCGTTGTTGCGCTCGCCTTCTTTCTGATCGGAAAGTCCACGAGCTCGAAGAGCGCGGCAACCACTTCCGCCACCAAGGTTCCGTCTGGTGCGGTGACGTCTGCTACGGCGTCATCTGGCAATGGTTCCAGTTCGTCGAGCGCTTCGCCAACGTCAACGCAAGCGAAGAACGCCACTACGGTTGCGAAGGCAGCAGCGGGTGCAAACGTCGGGAAGAGCGGCCTCAAGCCGGTGACGGCGTCCGCTCTTCCACCTGAGGCTCGCGTCACGCTGAAACTGATCGACGCGAACGGCCCCTTTCCCTACTCCCGCGACGGCGTGACGTTCAACAACTTGGAAAAGATTCTGCCCAAACAAGCCAAGGGGTACTACCACGAGTACACCGTCATCACCCCCGGCTCAAAGGACCGCGGTGCAAGGCGCATCATCGCTGGTGGAAAGGGCGAACGTTTCTACAC
>JAYTKG010000023.1:0-2679 GCA_043730435.1 Acidimicrobiia bacterium
CACTGCATGCGCGGTTCCTTGAAGCCATCGACAACCTGACGAAACAGCTCGCCGCAGCACAGAACAAGAAGCTCCACCAGCTACAAATTGACAGCGCCCGAGCCCAGGCCGGCGATCTGGCCAAAGAAGTTCACGAGTACGAACAACTGCTCTCCGGCGCCACCACCACGTTCACCGCTGATTCGCTCAGCGATCTACCGTTGCTTCTCATTCGCGCTCGTGTCGCACGCGGCTGGTCGCAACGCCGGCTCGCAACTGAACTCGGCATAGCCGAACAACAAATCCAACGCTACGAAGCAAACACGTACGCCACCGCCAGTCTCACCCCGTCTCTGCGACGTAGCCAACGCACTCGGACTCCACATCCGCGAAACCGGCGCCCTCATCGACCGCAACCCAGCCGCGTAGATCCCGATGCTGTCGGCGCGACGGACATCGGCGGACGTTTACGAACGTGTTGGCAGAGGTGGACGGGAATCCGCTGTCAAGCGCGAAAGTCCTGGTAGATCGCACTTCGGAGAGATCTTGCAGCGATTTGAGAGTTATTCTGAGAGTTACGAAGGCTCCCGAGGTATTAGAGCTACCGCCCTTTTGCCGAGCTGAAAATACTGCTCGAATGGACTCCATCGTGGCTTTCGTCGAGGCTTTCGGCGCTTTTGATCCGACTTTCGACATCGCGGCGCTATCACGGCACAGCGATACGACGTAGCCTCTCATCTGTATGAGAGACCCGTACGACTTTCCCGAGCCTGGCTCTGCAGCTAGCGCTAGCGAACAAGAGGAGCCGCAGGAGTCGGGTTCGCAGTCTGGAGGCATCGTCCCGCTATATCTTGCCGCCCATGGTGCACCCAACGTGGCTATCCCGACGGTCGCGGAACTTGGGCTCGGTGGCGCTGAGAGCACGGCGTTCGCTTGCTTCGACACGAGGACTCGTGTCCTCATATGCATGGATGGTCCGCTCTCGTCGATTTCGGGGCGTGGACACATCGACCGCTGGCGGGAGATAGCCGGAATCTGGGGAAGCCTGGGCGAGTCCATTGGCTTGTCGGTTGGAGCGCGTGTCGAGGTCGAGTTCCTCCGCCGTGCGATAGCCGTGGGCGACCTCCCTCGGGAAATGATCCTCGGCCAGCGGTTCTTCTCAGAGTCGCTCGGACAACTGATCTTGGGCTCCGGCCATCGACTCGCAAACCTTGTCGTCCGAATGCTCAGCGAGTCCCCCGAGAATCTGTACGGCATCAATGACGATCCGCGACTCGGGGCGGCTCTGACCCCATTCGCCGAAGATCGAAGGGCCTGGCTAAGCGCGCGCGAGGTTGTCACCCGGCTGAGCAAAAAGGCGGCGACCCATCACACGGCCGTCGCTGTGATCGTCGACACGCTCATCGCCCTCATCGACAGTCAAGACTGGATCACCCTCGATGAACAACGGGGCGTCTACTTTCACCGGCTGCGGCCCGAAAGCGAAGTTCTCGCAGGAGTTGACAAGGATTCTGGCTACACAAGGCGGACCTTGGGCGCCGACGGCATAGCGATCTGTTGGGACTCGGTCGCTGACTTCGTTCCATACACCGCTGCCGATGGACTCCACGAGCTTGTCGACGCGACGACCACTGCGGCGGCCGAGCAGCTTTGCTCCACCGTAGATCAGATCAACGAAGCGTTCTACATCGCAATTGAGCCGCTTTCTGGTGGTCGCTACTCGTCAAGCAGTGGCCGAAACATCACCCAACACCTAATAGGACCGGCCTGGGACCCCGCGAACTGTGCCTGCTGTTGCGAAGCCCTGGACAGCGAGCACCATCGCAGGTAGGGGTACGAACGATGGGCATCGGGCAACCATTGTCGTTGGGTTCAGTTTCTACGGACCGGAACCTCGGGGGCTGTTTGGCAGGCGATTGCCTTTAAGCTTCGGCTCCACCGTGGTCACGGGCGACGACGGTGTCATAGAGGCCGTAGTGCGCGAGGCCGGGGTGCGAGTCGATTCCTGTGTACCTGAGGCTGGCGTCCTCGTAGCGGCGGAAGGCGAACACTGCTTGGTTCATCTGCTCGGTGTTGAAGACCTTCAGCCGCACCAGGAGGTGAAAGTCGTCGACGGTAAGGCCGGTGACGGCAAGGAACAGGTCGGGCTCCAGCTTGGTGATCACGTCCTGGAGGGTGTTCTCACGGAAGTCGGTGAGGTACATGAACGCCGGGATGCGAGTCGCAAACTTGATCAGCTTCTCCTGCACCAGCTTGCGCTTCGACTTGTACTCCTTCTCCTCATCCGTCAGTTCCTTCTTCTCGCCGGGCGTCAGGTCGCCGCCCTTGGCCTTGTTCTTGAGTTCCTTAACCTTGTCGCTCTTGTTGATGATGGTCTCGATGATGTTGTCGCCCAGCGCCCGCCAGCCCTCGATCCGCTCGACCGCGGCCATTGCTTCCGGGTTGCTGAGCACCCGGCGCAGGGTGTCGTTATCGACGTTCACCAGCAACGCACTCTCCCACTTGCGTGCCAGCAACGTCGCCGAGGTTCCAGCCATCGCGATGTCGAGGATTCCGCCAGCGTCGACCTGCGTCATGTGCGAACCGTCGTAGGCGAGCACCGGCAGGAACGAGACGAGTTCCTGAACGGCCGTCTCTGGGTTTGACTCGTTCGGCGACAACCCGATGCCATAATCGGCCAACTGCCGAAGCGCACGCGTC
>JAYTKG010000024.1:0-4843 GCA_043730435.1 Acidimicrobiia bacterium
CTATCGTGTCTGTGGTTGCGTTGGCAAGCGTGCTGATAAGAACTGAGGTGCGAGCTCAGCGACGGCGTTGAGATTGGTTTGTGCCACATGGTTTAAGGGTTGGTCGCTAAGGCGCCTTCGCCTCGGCCATTGCGTCAAGGAGTTTGAGGAGGGCTTGCTCTACGACTTCGCTGGGGGCGGGGTGGATGTAGACGACGTCGTGGGCCATCTGCTCGATGGTGTTGCCCAGGTACATACCTTGCACCAGCAACGACACAAGGGTGGACGAGTGGGAGCCGATGATGTGGGCGCCCAGCAGGAGGCCGGTGGCCGGGTCGCCGATGAGCTTGGCGAAGCTGGTGGTGTCTTCTAACGCCCAACCCCAGGCGGCGCCGGCGTAGTCGTGGATGATGGCCACGTACGGCTTACCGCTGGCAATGGCATCGGCTTCGGTCATACCGACCGAGCCGACCTGCGGATTGGTGAACACCGCATGCGGGGCGGGGCGATGTTCGAAAGGGCGCAGGTCATTGGGATGCAACAGGTTGTGCTTCACGACTCGGGCCTCACCGTTGGCCATGTGCTTGAGCTGATGTCGACCGTTCAGGTCGCCGAGCGCCCAGATGCCATCAACGTTGGTGCGTCCGTGATCGTCCACCGGAATGGCACCAGATGGATCCATGTGGAGGCCGGTGCGTTCGGGGGATAGCGGCTCACCGTTCGGGACTCGCCCGGTAGCGACCAGAACGATGTCGCCAGTCACCGTGCTGGGCGTGCCGTTCTGAGTGAAGTGCACGGTGAGGTTGCCCTCCACGCCGGTGACCTTGTTCAGGGTGGCGGCGCCGAACACGCCGTAGCGATGCGACGCGATCTCGGTATAGCGCGTGCTGATGTCCTGATCTTCGTGGCGCAGCAGGTTCTGCCCACGATTGACGATGGTCACATGGGCCCCCAAGCCACCGAACATATGGGCCATTTCCGCAGCGATGAAACCGCCGCCCAGGATGATGATGTGCTCGGGGAATGTCGCCAGGCGCATGACATCATCACTGGTGTGAAACGGCACCACCGGGCCGAACGTGGCATCAAGTCCGGGGATGCTCGGGATCATCGATCGGGCGCCGGCCGCCAGCACGAATCGATCAGCTGTAAATCGAACACCCTCGACTTCCATCTCCTTCGGTCCGACAAAGTGGCCGTGGCTGCCGTAGACGGTGACGTTGCTTAAGCTGCGGCGATACTTCTCACCACCGGCAGCGATGGGGTCGATGCGACCAAAGACTCGCTCGACAATGGCTGGCCAATCGACGCTTTGCACCGAGCTGTGTACGCCAAAGCGGTCACTGTGCCGTGCCTCATGCGCAAGGTCGGCTGGGTGAATCAGCATCTTGGTGGGGATACAACCCTTGTTCAGACACGTGCCGCCGAACACGTCTTCTTCCACAATGGCGATCTTCCAATCGTCCATCTCCGGCCCAATCAGGCCGTTCCCGCTTCCGGCGCCGACAATCACCAGGTCGTAATGATTCATAGAGGTAGGAGGCTAGGCGGTTAGGGCGACTTTGACTCCGGCGGCGAGGCGGTCGACGTCTTCCTCGGTGGTGTCGAAGCTGGCCATCCAGCGGACTTGGTTGATGGAAGGGTCCCACGTATAGAACGGCGACCAGGCTTGGAGCTTGTCGATCACGTCGGCGCGCAGGATGGGGAACATGCCGTTCACCACAGGAGGAGCGCCGAAGGTGACACCATCAAGATCCTTCGTTACGTTGTACAGACGCGTTGCCATGTCGTTGGCGTGTTTTGCGTTGCGGAGCCAGAGGTCGTCGGTGAACAAGGCGTTGAACTGGGCTGCGATATAGCGGCATTTGGAAGGCAGCTGGGTTGCCTGCTTTCGGATGAAACGAGCGTTGCGAGCGAGCGCACTATTGAGGAAGACGACGGCCTCGCCGTACATCATTCCGTTCTTGGTACCACCAAACGACAGCACGTCAACACCCGCGTCAATGGTGAACGATCGAAGGTCGCCCACCGCCACCGCAGCGTTGGCCAGTCGGGCGCCATCCATGTGGATGTACATGCCGTGGCGGTGGGCTACATCAGCAAGGGCGGCAACTTCGGCGGGGGAGTACAGCGTGCCCAACTCGGTTGACTGCGTGAGGGAGATCACCTTCGGCTGCACATGGTGGTGATCACCAAGCACATCCAACATCGGTTCGATTTGCTCTGGTGTGAGCTTGGCATCAGTTGTTGCAAGATCAACCAGTTTGGCTCCGGCGAACTTCTCGGGGGCACCACCTTCGTCCACGTTGATATGGGCGACGTCGCTACAAATGACCGCTTCACTTGCATGCAGCATGGTGGCCAGCCCGACCACGTTGGCCCCCGTCCCTCCCCATACGAGCAGACTTTCCACCGGGGCGCCGAAAAGATCTCGTAGATGGGCAACGCACTCGGCCGTATGGGTGTCGTCTCCGTAGGCAATCTGATGCCCGACGTTGGCGTCGACCAATGCCTGCATCACCGCTGGGTGAACGGTGGCAGTGTTGTCGCTGGCAAAGTTCTGGGCCGGAGCAATCGGTAAGGCAGAAGGCATGCGCAGAGTTTGGCTTAGTCAAGCTTGCTCGTGCGCTTTCGGCCTCGCCAACGGAACAGCCCGACCATTGACGGCCGGGCTGTTCTTTGGAGCGGGTGACCAGAATCGAACTGGCGTAGCCGACTTGGAAGGACGGTGCTCTACCACTGAGCTACACCCGCAGGAGATCAAGAGGATAGCGGCCCGGTTGCAGAAACGCCCGTCCATTGCCGGCGTCAGTACAGTCGGCCCCTGAATCTCAGGAGGAGCATCATGGGCTTGTTCGACAATCTCACCAAAGGCAATCCGCTCGGCGACATCATGGAAGACGTGCAACACGTCATCAGGTTCGTTCGAGAACACGGTGACGATCTGGTTCGACTGGTGCAGAACACCCCAAAGTTACTGGGCGAAGCGGGCGATGGTTTGGTGACCGCCGCCAGCGCCGCCACGAACGCATCGGGCTTTCTCAGCGGTGGCGATTCGCCGATCCACTCACTCGTTGATGTCGCTTCTGACGCACTCGATACCTGCCGCCAGGAACTGCACGATGCTGTCGAAATGGTCACGCGCTTGGCCGGGATCGTCCACGGGTTGCACGCGGGAGCAGCCGGCGAACTGAGCGAACACGCGACCAAGCTCGGCGGTGTGGCTGACGGACTCGGCAACGTCGCCACCCAATTCCGCCTGGTCGGAGCGCGTCTCAATTCCACCGGTGAGGACCTGGCCAAGATGGGCGGCCACCTCCATTCCACCGGAACCAGGCTGGCCGAGTTCGGCCCCACGGTCGCAACGTCGTAAACCGGGTCGGCTCAGCGCCTTTGTTGTCGTTGGTGGTTGTCCAGCAACCGCTAACGACAACAAAGATCTGCCATGTAGGGTTCGGCATGCTCCTGACTTCACTGTCGATCGATGCCGAAGCCTTCACGGCTCGCACGGGCTGGACGGCCAAGCCCCAAGGTTTGTGCCAGGGCGATGTGTGTGTTCCTGCGCCCGGAGCCATCAGGGCCGACGGCGCGCTCGATGCTTCTGTCATTTCGGAGCGCTTGCATATGCCGCTCGTGCACGATGCGGAACACGGCCTTTGGGCATTGGGGCCGGCCAGTGGAGGCCAGGCGCTCACCACTGCGGTCGCTCCTGACCCAGTGTTGAAGGATCGGAATGGTGACTCTTTTTCGTTGTCATCGCTGCGAGGTCGGCGGGTCATCATGGTGGCGTGGGCCAGTTGGTGAGGCTGTCGCACAAGCCTGCCCGTGTGGCAGGCACTGCACGCAGAACTTGAGCCGCTCGGCTTCACGGTCGTCACCGTTGCGCTCGATATCGACCCCGCCAACGCAACACCGTGGATTGATGCCGCTGCACCGAACCATCCTTCGTTGATCGATACCGGTCACATCACCAACGACCTGTTCGGTTTCGTGAACGTACCGATGTCGGTTTGGATTGATGAAGACGGCATGATCGTGCGCCCAGCCGAACTTGCATCCCTCGAAGCCCGGGTGCCGCGTGAGTTGCCACCCGGTATGCCTGAACGCATCGTGAACATGATGGCCGAGGTGAACAAGATTCCCGACGTGTCAGTAAACTATCGGGCCATGATCGATGACTGGGTCGCGAAGGGTCCGGCCAGCGAGTTCGTGCTCTCGCACGACGAAGTCATCGAACGCAGCCGTCCGTACCCGATGGAGCACGCGAGAGCCGCGGCGTGCTTTGAACTGGGCCAGCACCTTTGGCGCACTATCGGCAACGAGGCTGCCGTTCCGTGGTGGCGCGAGGCCCATCGCCTCAACCCCGACAACTGGACCTACAAGCGCCAAGCATGGACGTTGGTTACGACAGCCGAAGGCGCCGATGCGCCCGACCTGCTCCAGGGCCCGAACGATGTCTACGAAGGCAACTGGCTCGACGACGTGCTGGCCGCAGGCGGCGGCGAGAAGTACTACGGGTAGACCGAACGTTTCAGTGATTCTGGTGTTGCTCTACGACATCAGAATCACAAAGCTGCGTCAGCTGCCGAACATGGTGAGCCATTGCTCCTTTGACGTCGGGCGGTAGACGTAATTGGAGGCCAACACCTTCGACATCGGCAGATGGGCGGTGGGCGGGGAGTAGTTGTGACCGGGATAGAGCACGGTGTCGTCGGGCAGGCTGGCGAGGCGGGTCAGACTGTCGTACATGGCCGACGGGTCCGAACCCGGGAAGTCGGTGCGTCCGCAACCATCGAGGAACAGCGTGTCGCCCGCTACGAGCCGCCCATCGACCAGGAAGCACTGGCTACCGGGCGTGTGTCCC
>JAYTKG010000025.1:0-6629 GCA_043730435.1 Acidimicrobiia bacterium
CCAATGGCGGGGCACTGGCAGTTGGGCAGCAACGTCGACATCGCCACCTTCGCACAGCACCAGGTGGAAGGACTCGACTTCCTCTGCACGCCTATCCAGGAATTGCAGAAGGTCGCTCGTGCTGACGAGAAGCGCAATCTGCGCACAGTGCTCGGCAGCTTCGGCTTTTCGGGTGAGGCGGCTGAGCGGAACATCGGAGATCTTTCCGGTGGCGAGCGCACTCGACTGGCGCTGGCGAAAGCACTTCTGAATCCGGTCAACCTGCTCATTTTGGATGAGCCGACCAACCATCTCGATCTCGCCAGTTGTGACCTTTTGGAAGACGCCCTACGCGCCTATCCGGGAACGGTGCTGCTGATCAGTCACGATCGCTACCTGGTGCGTGAAGTTTGCGATGCGCTGGTGTCCGTCCGCCATGGCAAGGTGAAAATGCACATGGGTGTGGATGACGCCGTGCTGTCGCCGCGCACCGCTGGCGGCTTGTCCAGCCACTCTGCTCCGGCGCCAAAGGCTGTCGCCAAAGCAGCCGCGCCGGTCGTCGCCGACAAGCGAACCGATGCCGAGAAGCGCAACCAGCGCCACGTCGCGACGCGTGACCTCATCAAGAAGATCGACAAGCTCGAGAAAGATCTTGGCAAAGCTGAGGCCGATGTCTTGTCGTTGCATCGTCAACTGGCCGACCCGGCCGTCTACGACGACAACGCGAAAGTCAAAGAACTGGTCGACCTGCATGAGAAAGCCAAAGCAAAAGCAGCCACCCTCTCTGATGAGTGGGTGGCCGCGGGCGAGGACCTGGAGCGCATCGAGCGCAAGTTCGCCTAACGAGTGACGGTGTGTTTAGCCTTGGGGAGACCGATCCAGGAGGCAGAAATGACATCACTGGCAAACCGTCCCAATACCGCACTCGTCGTGATTGACATGCAGCGAAATGTCGTTGGTCAGGCGCACGATGTCGACCGTGTCGTGGCCAACATCAACACTCTTGTCGACAAGGCCCGCGCCCAGCGTGTGCCGGTCATCTGGGTGCAGCACTCTGATGACGACATGCCCCACGGGTCAGAGGGCTGGCAGTACATTCCCGAGCTCGCCCGCCACGATGACGAGCCGCTGGTGCACAAGAGCTACGGAGATTCCTTCGAGGAGACCGACCTCGAATCGGTCCTCTCCGAGCGCGGCGTAGGTCGCCTCATTGTCACCGGCGCGCAGACCGACGCCTGCATCCGCTCGACCCTGCATGGTGCGTTGGTTCGGGGCTACGACGCAACGCTGGTTGAGGATGCGCACACCACCGATGACATGCGCGAATGGGGCTCGCCGGTTGGGCCCGATCAGGCCATTGCCTACACGAACCTTTACTGGAAGTTTTCGTCCGCGCCAGGTCGCAAGGGCGGTACGGTACCCACGGCCGAGGTTGAGTTCTCGCATAGCTGACACCCGTTAGACCTCAAGGCGCCGGATTGCGGAACGTTTCGCTTTCAGGCGCATTCGACGACGGTTGGCTTGGAGACGTCGTGCTGGCTTTGCCTGCTGAAGTTTCACCATGGAGTCAGTATGACGATGGGGTATGACACGGTGACGGCGGCTGCGCGTGCATCGCTGATGCACTCAAACCAACTTCCGCCCGGCGTGCTGCTCGGTCGAACTCCCGAAAAGGCACCGTCCTGCTAGCGGGTGTCGTTGAGGCGGCGGGCAAGGTGGCGTTGCTCGGCGGGATTCTCGGTAAGGGAAAGGGCAGTCTCGAAGGCTTCGGAGACCCCGGTGCGACTTCCGGATCGGTGAAGCAGTTCGCCGCGAGCAGCGTGGTAGAGGTGGTAGTCGTCAAGGGCCCGAAGCTGGTCGAGCAGCGCCAGTCCAGCATGCGGACCATCGGCCATCGCAACGGCAACGGCATGGTTCAACGCAACGACCGGTGACGCAGTCATGTCGGAGAGTTGTCGATACAGGCTGGCAATCATTGGCCAGTCGGTGTCAGCTGCTGTGCGGGCATTGGCGTGGTGCGAAGCGATAATGGCCTGGAGTTGGTAGGCACCGGGCTGCATCCGCGCCATAGCGGTTGCCAGCAATGCATTGCCCCGCTCGATGGTCGCAAGATCCCAGATGGTGCGGTCTTGGTCCTCTAAGAGAACGAGCTCTCCGACACTGTCGACTCGGGCGTCCATGCGCGATCGGTTGAACAACTCCAGGGCCAGCAACCCCTCGATCTCGGCAGTTTCGGGGATGAGCTGGTCGAGCACAGCGGTGAGACGGATGGCCTCGTCAGCCAGGGAGATACGGGTGATGCCCGGCTGGTTGCTGCGGCTCAAATAACCCTCGTTGAAGATGAGGTAGAGGGTGTGTAACACGGCGTCGATCCGGTCAGTGATCTGCTCGGGGATAATGAGTGGAATGCCGGCATCTTGAATCTTGCGCTTCGCTCGAACGATGCGTTGCGCCAATGTTGCTTCGGGCACCAAGAACGCCGACGCAATTTCGGGTGTGGTCAGACCGCCAACGAGGCGAAGGGTAAGGGCAACTTGGGTGTTGCGATCTAGCGCCGGGTGACAGCACAACAGCATGAGCCGGAGGTGTTCGTCGCCGACGTCGGTGGTTTCTTCGATCATGTGCTCTTCCGCCTGTCCGACTTCTGGTTCCTGTGTCAGCTCACGTGCCGCAGCCATGGTGCGTCGGTTCGCGCTTTCGATGCGACGCAACCGATCGATGGCATTGCGTCGGGCCACGGTGTGTAACCACCCGCCGGGGTTCGTTGGAACCCCCTCGGTCAGCCACGAAGTCGCCGCCTTCTCGAGCGCGTCCTGAACTGCGTCATCGGCCAGATCGAGGCTTCCGAAACGATGGGTGAGACTCGCGACCACTCGGCCGCTCTCCTCACGGGCCACGGCAGTCAACGCTGCCGTGACCTCGTGGCGGGTTGGTTGGCTCAACCGGCGTCGGGGCGGAAGGCCACCGGTCGAACCTCGAGCGACGCAACCGGAATCGGAATCGCTGCGGCCAATGCGAGTGCCTCGTCGAGGTCCTTGGCCTTGATGAGGTAGTAGCCACCCAGTTGCTCTTTCGTCTCGGCAAAAGGGCCGTCGCTGGTGGTGGGCTTGCCGCCGAATGTCTTGCGTACGGTGGTGGCAGTGGCCGTTGGCTGGAGGCTGGCGCCGGAAATCCAGTGGCCGCCATCGATGAGCTTCTGGTTGTACGTCATCCAGCCCCCCATCATCTGTTCGAACTCGGGGGTGCCGGGTGCAGGAGCGTCGAACGCGCTCTCATCGCTGTGAATCAGAATCATATATTCCATGGTTTTGCTCTCTTTCGCTCGGATCAGGGCCCGTTGCCCCGGTCGCACCCATGTGACGCAGAACCTGATCGAAATCGACAGAGATTTCAGAATTCTTCTCGGGCGATGGTTCTAGGCGTTGGGCTGGTCGCCGAGGCCGTCGTTGAAGGCTTTGTAGACCTGGTAGATCTCTTTGCACTTTTGGCAGATGGGGTGCTTGCCGGGGTCACGAGAGGGGACCCAGCGGTGGCCGCACAACGCCTCAAGGGGTGAACCGTAGATACGCGCTTCCAGCACTTTGGCTGCCGCGTTTTCGCCCGGCTCGGTTTTAACGATGTGGGACACAACGGGTTCGCCGGTTTCGAGTTCGTACTCGGTACGTTCCTCAATGCGGGTGGAGGTGTCGGTCATGCGAACTCCTTCAGTCGAGCGACCAGCATGTCGAAGGCGGCGTCATTGTGACCACCCTCAGGAATGATGACATGCGCGAACCGTTTACTGGGTTCAACGAACTGTTCGTGACTCGGCCGCACCGTCGACAGATACTGATCAATAACGCTTTCTGGCGTGCGCCCGCGCTCGGCGACGTCCCGACGTAGTCGGCGAATGAGCCGCACGTCGGCGTCGGTGTCGACGTAAACACGCAGATCGAACAGGGCGCGAAGTTCGGCTTCATACAGCACCAAAATCCCCTCCACACACACCACTTGAGCTGGTTCCGTTCGGGTGACCTCGGTCGAGCGATTGAAGTCGGCAAAGTCGTAGACGGGTACGTCGACCGGCCGACTATCGAGCAGCGAGCGCAAATGATCCCTCAAAAGTTGCCAGTCGAATGCGTCGGGGTGGTCGTAGTTGATCTGGGCCCGCTCGGCCAGGGTCAGGTCGGAACGGTCCCGGTAGTACGAATCAAGCTTCACCAACGCGAAATGGGACGGATCGAGCGCATCGGCCAAACGGTGCGCCACGGTCGTCTTGCCCGAACCGGTGCCACCGGCGATAGCGAGGATGAAAGGGCGTTCGCGCATGACGGAGCACGCTAGCGGCCGACAGGCGACGAGATAGAGTGACCACCATGGCCGTTTACGAATACCGCTGCAAGACCTGTGATGCCTCCTTTGAAATGCGTCGGGCGATGAGCGAATCGAACGACCCGGCCGCCTGTCCGTCCGGCCATCAGAACTCAATGCGAAAGCTTTCGGCGTTCGCATCGGTTGGTGCAGCCTCGGCGCCGGCAACGGTGGCGCCGCGCCCGTCAGGTGGCGGTTGCGGCGGCGGATGCGCCTGCCACTGACCGCGTGACCGTCTACGTAGACGAATGTCGCTGGTGGTGGCGCGGTCGTCAGTGGTGCCACTTGATCAGCGACACCGACCTGCTGGAACTGCATACCGTGGCCCGCAGCGTAGGAGTGCCGCGCTGGGCTTTCCAAGGCGATCACTATGACCTCCATGTGGGCGGGCGCGAGATGGCCATCCGCGCTGGCGCCATCGAAGTCACGAGCCGCGAGGTTGTCGTGCTGCTGCGCGACTCAGGTCTGCGCATCACACCGGCGCAACGTCGAGCGATGAGCAGCACGTAGCGGTGACGTCACCGTGACGCCACAACGGGCGGGCATCGGTCGCTTCGGCCAGCGAAGAAGCCCGACCTGCGTCGAGCACAAACCAGTCGAGCAACTCGACACCGATCAGATCAAACTGCTCTCGGCTGTCGAGAAAAGCAATCTGTTCGAGGGCGCTGGGAAGGTAGCCGCCGCCGGGTGAGCAGCAGGCCAACACGACGGCCCGTACCCACGGGACCTGTGCGCAGACCCGGGTAATTGAGGTGGTGAGTTCGGTCAGGTCGCGTGGTGCGTCGGTCACGACAAAAGACGATTGGCCACGATGGTTGGCATCAAGCAGAAGGCACACGACTTCGGGGCGAGGCGGATGACTGGCGAGCATGAGGACGACGTCGAGCGCGGCGGTGGGACAGCACAAAGGTGCAGACATGGGACCCCCTGAAGGGAGAGATGAACGTTCAGAGGGGAAGTACCCAGAACCGTACACAGGGGGTATGACACAATTCGACGGTGAGGCTTCGATGATTGTTGCGAGGATCGCTGCGCTCGTCGCCGGCGTAGCGCTGGTCCTGTTCACGATGGCGTCTGCGATCAAAACGGTGGTCGTGCCTCGCTCCATCCCGTCGTTCATCACCCGCAAGCTGTTCCGTGTCATGCGCTTGGTGTTCAACCTTTTCGCCCATCCCAGGCGTAATTACGCCTCCCGTGATCGGATCTTGGCCTACTTCGGACCGGTCACGCTCATCATGCTCCCGGGTGTCTGGGTGCTGCTCACCGCGCTCGGGTTTACCGGGGTGGTGTGGGGTCTCGGCGGAGTTTCGCTGCGCACGGCCTTCCTCACGAGCGGGTCATCGATCCTTACCCTGGGCGTTGTCTTCCAGAAGGATCTGCCGCACGCCGGTGTGACCTTTGTGGAGGCCGTCATCGGTCTCGGCCTGGTGTCGCTGATGATTTCGTACCTGCCCACCATGTACTCGTCGTACGGTCGTCGTGAGCAGCTTGTGGCGCTGCTTGAAGTGCGTGCTGGCCTGCCGCCGTCACCCGCGGAATTGCTGGCGCGCTACCACCGTATTGGTTGGCTGGACAACATCAGCGAAGAGCTGTTGCCGCCGTGGGAAATCTGGTTCGCCGACATCGAGGAGAGCCACAGCAGCCACCCTGCGCTGGTCTACTTCCGCAGCCCGCACAGCGAACGCAACTGGGTGACCGCTGCCGGAATTGTGCTCGACACGGCCGCGCTGCTGTTGGCGGTGGTTGATGTTCCTTGGTCGCCTCGGGCTGCGCTCGTGATTCGGAGCGGCTCGCTTTCGTTGCGCAGAATCTCGGGCACGTTTCGTATCCCGTTCGACCCTGACCCGAGACCAGATGACCCCATCACCATCTCACGTCGTGAGTTCGACAATCTGTGTGTTGAACTGGTGGCCGCCAATGTGCCGCTGAAAGCCGACCGCGATCAGGCGTGGAAGGACTTCGCCGGTTGGCGGGTCAACTACGACCCGGTGCTGGTGGGCCTGGCCCGTCTGGTGGTGGCGCCGCCAGCCCGCTGGTCAAGCGACCGACCGCTGGAGCTACCGGGAAACGGCGATAGCAATGACGACGCTGGCAACACCAACCAGAAGCGGCGTCAACTGAGTGAGCTGTTTCGACACGACCGGCCTCGGTGACAACAACATCGCTCCACAAATCGCACCACCAATGAGCCCGCCAAGGTGACCGCCAATGGAGATCCCTGGCACAGAGAACGTGATGACCAGATTGATCAGGAGTGTGGCCCCGAGGCCGCTGCGCATGATGCTCATGCCGCGGGCCCG
>JAYTKG010000026.1:0-4843 GCA_043730435.1 Acidimicrobiia bacterium
GTGGTGCTCCCAGTGTCGCTTCGACTCATCCGCGACGCGGGCGAATCGCTGCGAGCGGCTGGCGCGTTGCCGCACACCGATCACGGACTGGTGGCGCAGCTGAACGTGTCAGGCGGCGGTGTGCCCAAGGTTCCGGTGGCGTCGTTCATGATCGACAAGACCGGGCCGGCTGGTGACAGGCAACGCACTCGGCTCCATCACGGACGACCTTGGCAGGCCGTGTGTCTGTGGGCCGCCGAAGTGGTGGACGCATTCGCGGCCGAGGGCCATCCGATCGCCTACGGCAGCGCGGGTGAGAACATCACCGTGCGCGGCGTGCCGTGGGGTCAGGTGCAGGCTGGCGTACGCATGCAGGTCGGCGGGGCGCTGCTGGAGATGGCGCCGTGGGCGGTGCCCTGTTCGAAAAACGCGCAGTGGTTCATCGGGCGCGACTCATCGTTGATGCATCACGACCGTGGGCCCGTCAGCCGCGTCTACGCCAGCGTGATTGAACCAGGTCAGGTAAACGAAGGCGACGAGGTCGTGCTCGAACCCTGAGGGCGCTTCGTGGTTAGGCAGACCATCGCGGACACGTTCCTGCAAAAAGTGACGCGACATGATCAACCTCGTCCATCAACGACCTTGATCATCTGAACGGCTGGATTGTCAGGTCCCCACAGCAAAGGAAACTCCTCAAGGACCCGGAACCCGTAGGCACGATAAAATGCTCGCGTCTCGGCATAACCTGCGTCTGGATCAGCCGAACTCAACGTCTTTACTTGCAGGAACGCGACCCGCTGATGGGCAAGCGCGACCTCAAGGCGGCCGAGCATCGCTCTGCCGACACCGCGCCGATGGTGGGTTGGCATGACGGCCATCAGGTGAACTTCGGCCGCGTCGGGGCTGTGGTGCACCAGCGTTGTAATGCCGATATCGAGGCCATCAACCGCTGCGATCAGGGAGCCATGAGTGTCGGCCATTGTCACATAGTCATCGACAGCGCTAGGGATGCCGAGCCAGGTCGGTAGCGACGCAAGAATAGAATGACAGATCGCTCCCGCACCACGATCAACTTCGCGAAGTTCGTAGTTCACAGCCAGAAGCTTCGCATCGAACCAAGGCGCTTCGTCGACTGATTTCCGTAACGACCAGCGACAAGCGAACCGCAACCGAGGGCATCTCGATCCGCAGCTGTCTCTCAACACTTAGTGTGCCGTATACGTCCTGGTAAGTGGCACTTTCTTGACGAACAATCAGTGGGAATATGTGTTCGTTTCTGGTAGAGTTTGACCTATGGAAACGGCGGCTGAACTCCACGATCTGCTCGACAAAATCCTGGCGAACAACATCGAATTCTTCACCGCTACCGACGCATCAGCGTGGGCCGGAAAGATCGAACAAGCCAGCCGCAAACTCGACGCCATCGCCGTAGCCCTGGTCGACGTCGTCGACCGTAACGGCCTGTACGCCGACGACGGACACCGGTCCGCGACAGCGTGGTGCGCGTACACGTGTCGCACCACGCGTACCGAGGCGAACCGACGCGCCGGACTCGCGAGCATGTTCCGCACCCTCGAAGAAACCGCACGCTGCTACCGGGCCGGTGAGCTAGGACGCGAACAGGTCGGGCTCATGGCCAAAGCATTCCGAAACCCGCGCTGCGGTCACCTCCTCGCCGACTCCGAACACATGCTGTTAGAAGACGAACGGAGGTTGAACGCCCGCCAATTCACCAACGTCATGAAACACTGGCTGAACACCGCAGACGCCGACGGCATCCGCCAACGTCACGACACCCTGCACAAGAACCGTGACATGCGCATCAACGAACAATTCGACGGAGGCTTCACCCTCGACGGCCGCTACGGACCCGCCCAAGGCTCGCTCGCCAAAGAACTGTTCGAACGTTTCGTTGCTGTCGAGCGACTCGCCGATTGGGAAGCCGCCCGCACCGAATATGGCGAAGACGCGAACGTGACACATCTCCGTCGCACCGAAGCACAACGACGCGCCGACGCCTTCATCAACGTGTTACTCCAAGCCGCCGCGCAACCAGCCGACGCCGTTCGACCCGAACCATGCGTAAACATCATCATGTCGCAAGAAGCATACGAAGCCGGACTGGCCGAACTCGCCGGAACCCCACAAGTACGGCTCAACCCAACTCACTATCGCACCTACCAATGCCAAACCCTGGGTGGCACCACGCTAACCCCCGGCGAAGCACTCGGCGCCGCGATGGCCGGGCACATCAGACGCATCGTCATCAGCGCAACACAAGCATCCATCACACAAAAATCTCGGGTGTTCACCGGGCCGCTACGCGCACTCATCCAAACGCGAGATACCACCTGCATCTGGACCGGATGCCACATCCCATCCGACCAATGCCAAGCCGATCACATCACACCATGGCGCCACACCCAAAACACCACCGCCAACAACGGCGCACCCCTGTGCGGCAAACACAACCGCCACAAAGAACGCGGCTACCGCACCTGGAAAGACACCCAAGGCAACTGGCACATCCAACGCCCCGACGGCACCACCATCACACCCGCCGCCTGACCGAGCCCGTGGGACCGTCAGCGCTCGAACCCGGAGGCGCAACCGGCTAGGCGCCGATGGTTTGGATCTTGGCTACCGGGATGCGCAGCGGTTCAACAAGCGTTGCGGGCGGGAACGTAACCGAGCCCGGCCCGGTACTGCTGAACACGAAATTCCACGTGATCGACACGCTGGCGAAGAACTTCAGATCCTTTGCATCCTTCGAGGTTTCCCGATACGTGTACCGACACTGCTCAAACGCCACCGGCAACATCGGACACACAAAGTCCTCACCATCCGACGTACTCGGATCAAACGTCACCACGCTCGCGACCGGCTGCACCGAAATAGCAAATCTTGACGGCAGCGTTGCTGTCACCGCCGGCACCGTCAACTGCTCGGGCTTGAAATAGACGTCCGTAGGCCACGACTTGTACTGCAACCCAGGCGGCGCCAACAGCGGCACCTGCGGCTTGATCGTCCCCTTCGCCTCCGCGTAGGTCGCCCAGATCACCGACTCATCCGTCACCGTCTCAAACCATCGCAACGTCCCCGTCGGCACACCACCACACTCCGACTCCTGCAAAATCGACGTCACGTGATCAACGACTTTCACCCCGCTCGACGCAATCGCCCGCGGATCCTTGATGTCGTAATTCACCCACACGCACACCACTGGAGCAGACCCAGGATGATCCACCCCAGCAGCACCCGGCTCCACGGCCCCCGGCGTCCCAGCACCCACATCAATCCCGACGGCGTTGCCCGTGTTCGAGACCGAAGCAACCGTCGTCACCGTCGTCGCGTTGGGTCCGTCGAGAGTAGCTGCGGCTCAGGCCTGCACCGATACCGCAAGACAAGTCGCCACGACCGCTGTGAACAAAACTACTTTGCGGGGCATGAATTGAATCCTTCGTACATCACCAGTTTTCTGTAGTCGGTAATGAGCCATTGCTTGTCAACAAGAACGACTTGAAGCAGCAGGTCATAGCTCGCTTTTGTGTCGTCCGAGATAATCTCGCCGCCAGCGGCCTTCTCGTTCGGTTCGAAGACGACATCCGTCGACCAGAAGCATGCCTTCGCCTCAGCTCTCGTTCGGTCTGCGCCGAGCTCAACCTTTTGGACAACCAGGTACGTGGGGTCGTCGATGTTGAGACGCACCTTGAAGTTGGCCGCCCGATAGCCCGTCAAGGCCTTCGTCAATCGCTCGCGTTGGACGCTGCCTTCAGGAGTGAACAACTTCGGATCGCATGTGTCGACGGCCAAGAGGCAGTTCTCACGATCGACCATCCAGTTTTGTGCGGCTGCCTCGGCTACAACCACCTCTAGGCGCTTGGCCACAGTCGTCGACGTGGTCGATGCCGGAACCGAGGTGGTCGCTGCTGCGGCCCCAGTGCTCGTCGACGCAGCGACAGCCGTCGTAGGCACCGTCGCTACAGGCGCAGCCGCCACGGCCGCGCTTGGCTTGGATGAGCCGGAGCATGACGCCAGGACGAGCAGCACAGTGGGAGCAGAATCAGGCGGCGACGCATCCGAAAACGGTAATCGGTCACTCAAGGTGACGAAAGGGGCCGTGCGGTTCTTAACGGACTAGTGCGGTGCTTGACACGGAACCGACAAGCGACGGGCGACCTACCAGGTGGGCGCAGCGAGAAGGGCTTCGCCTTTGAGGCCCACGCCGCACCAGGACGGGTCGAGGCCGGGGCAACGAACGTCACCCAGGTGCGTCGTCTCCCACAACAACGCAGGCCGGTCACCGTGCCAACGAACCGCGAACGACACCGAGCCGTCGCTCAAGGGTGCATCGTGCACTTCCAGCGGCTGACCGAACCACGCAGGCGGGACCGGCTCGGCCAGCAGAACCAGTTCGTCGTTCTGCTCTGATGCCAAGCCATCGAGCGTCCGAGCGAGTCGGTAGGGCACAGACTCGTTCGGCGACGGAACCGACGAAACCGACGCAGCACATTTGGCTCGCATGCGATCAACGTCATCAGCAGCCTGTGATTGGTCCGCGTGGCGCAAGACCTCGCTGGCCCGAGCCAAGGCAGCCGCAGCCGAGAACGACGCTGCGGGCTTCTTGCTGAGCTTCGCGACGGCCACCGCGGCCACGACCACATCATCAACGAACGGAACGGCTGACTGACCGCACCGCACCCGCTCCGACACCGCGAGCAAAAAGGCGACGGGGTCTGCCCTCGTGGGGAGGTCCGCCAGCAATAGGTCGGACCGGTCACGAAGCACGCTGAGGCGCACGGCGTCATCGGGCAGCACCAGGTGGGGCGAGCGATCAATCACACCAAGCCAACCGCGCATCACC
>JAYTKG010000027.1:0-5386 GCA_043730435.1 Acidimicrobiia bacterium
CAGCCAAGCTGGCAGCGCGCCAACATCGTCGGATTGAGCGTAAGGACAACCGCAAACGCATCCGCACCGAGATCATGGTGCGACGCCGCACGCCGCGCTAAGCAATGGAAGCACCGATTGATCGTGATGATGTCACGGTGCTCGCCTACAAAATGGCGGCCGCGTTCGCCAAAGCCGCGCCGGGTCCGTTTATCGAACTTGGTGTGCCCACCCTCGGACTCATGTTCAGCCAGGCCATGCGAGGGCCGCGCAAGACGGTGGAGCGACATCAGCGTCGTGTGAAGGGACCCAACGCGACCATGGTGTCGGTTCGGCTGGCCACGCAGGAGGCTTTCGAGAGCTATGCCAAGTACTGGATTGAGAGCTTTCGATTGCCATCACTCAGTACAGCCGAGGTCCGCAGGCGTTTCACGATCGATGGCTGGGAACACGTGCGAGGCGCACTCGACGAGGGCAAAGGTGTGCTGCTCGCGCTGCCGCATCTTGGCAACTGGGAGTGGGCCGGCCGTTGGCTGGCCGATCAGAATATTCCTATGACTGTGGTCGTCGAGCCGATCAACCCGCCCGAGCTGTTCGAATGGTTCCGTGATCTGCGTACGGGCTTCGGTATGACCGTCGTGCCGCTTGGACCCGACGTTGCCTCAAAGGTACTCGGAGCGCTCAAGCGCAACGAAGTGGTGTGCCTCATGTCTGATCGTGACCTGACCGGCGACGGCCAGAAGGTGACGTTCTTTGGTGAGGAAACAACCATGCCAGCCGGCCCGGCAACGCTTGCGATTCGCACCGGCGCTCCTCTCATTCCGGCTGCGGTCTACATGGGCCGTAGAGGAGCCCATCACGCCATCGTCCGTCCTCCCATCAACGCCGATCGTGGTGCCGACGGTCTGCGCGCTGCCGTTGCCCGCGTCACCCAAGCGCTGGCCGATGAACTCGAGTTTCTCATCCGACAAGCACCCGAGCAGTGGCATCTCTTCCAACCCAACTGGCCAACCGACCCCGGCTACGGGTTCTGACTCGGGCTACTCCGTGTCGGCCTGAACGCCGAAGATGGATCGCATAGTGGCGAACGCTTCGTCGTGAAGATGGTCGCTTGATGGCTCAGGTTCCGGACCGGACCCTACGCCATAGATCGAGCGCATCACGTCGAAGTTCGGAGCGATGTCGTTGGGCTGGTCGTCAGCGGCAGGCGGGTCAGTGTCCTTCATCAGGCCATCACTTTACGACATGATTTGTTCATCATCGTCACTTTGCTACGGTGGCGACGTACATCGATTTTACTGGGGGAAGGTGCGTCGCATGGACGGCATTCACGACATGGGTGGCATGCAGGGTTGGGGCAACGTTTCCATAGACCCGAACGAGCCCGTTTTCACCGAACCCTGGGAGGCCAAAGCCTTTGCGTTCGGTGCGTTATCGGCCCGTTTGTCGGGCGGCAACCTGGACGCCATGCGCCATGCCATTGACCGTCAGCACCCGTACGACTACCTGGTTGACGGGTACTACGGCCGCTGGCTTGGCTGTGTGGAAACACAGTTGGTCGACACCGGTGTGCTTCCCGCCGGTGCCGTCGAGGCTCGGGCTCGCAAGCTGCGCGGCGAAGATGTCACCGAGCCCGCTGCCACCGAGCCGCACAAGCCCGACTACCAGCCGACCGCCGGTGGTTCGCTTCGCACGATCGACAGCGAGCCTCGCTTCAAAGTGGGTGACAGCGTGCGGGCCAAGACCTCCGCCAATGCCGGACACTCCCGGTTACCGCGTTACACACGCGGTCATACGGGCATGGTGGTTACCATCCAACCGTCGCAAGTGCTGCCCGACACGCACGCTCATTTCGTGGCCGAGAACGCCCAGCATGTATACGCAATTTCGTTCCCGTCCACCGTTCTGTGGGGTCCTGACGCCGAAGACTTCACCCTCACTATCGACATGTACGACGACTACCTGGAGCCAGCATGACCGCTAACCCACACGCCGCAGATCGACCCGGCCCCGCCCAACGCACCGAAGCGCTCGAGTCACTGCTGCTCGAGCGCGGGCTCATCGACCCGAAGGTCATCGACGGTCTCATCAACCGCTACGTCAATGACGTCGGCCCCATGAATGGCGCCAAGGTTGTCGCGAAGGCATGGACTGATCCGGAGTACAAGGCGCGCCTGATGGACGACGGCACCAAAGCAATCGGCGAGTTTGGCTTTGCCGGTCCTCAGGGCGAGTTCATCCGGGTTGTCGAGAACTCCGCCAGCGTGCACAACGTGGTGGTGTGCACACTTTGCTCGTGCTATCCGTGGCCCGTGTTGGGTCTGCCGCCCGCCTGGTACAAGGACCCCGCCTACCGAGCCCGCATCGTGCGTGAGCCGCGCACCGTGTTGGCCGAAATGGGCCTCACACTGTCGCCGAACACCGAGGTGAAGGTCTGGGACTCCAGCTCAGAGGTTCGCTACTTTGTGCTGCCCGAGCGGCCGGCAGGTACTGCTGAGATGACCGAAGAGGAACTCGCCGCCATCGTCACTCGTGACGCCATGGTCGGCGTTGGCGTCGTTCGTGCCTGAGACCGCGCCTGAGGTTCACGAAGACAACTTGCCCGCAGAGCTTGATCTCCAGGGCCCCAGCGCGCCACCCCGAGCAAATGGCGCGTTGGTCTTTGAGGAGCCCTGGGAGAGTCGCGCCTTCGGGCTGGCCATGTCCTTGTCGAACGCCGGCAAGTTCGAATGGGAAGATTTTCGCGCCGAGCTCATCAAGGCCGTGGCCGCGTGGGAAGCCGGTCACCCCGACCATGAGGGCTACCGCTACTACGAACGGTGGCTCGAAGCACTCCAGGCGGTGCTTGCCTCGAAAGGTGTGGTGACTGCGGCCGAAGCCGACACACGCGCCCGGGAATTTGCCGAGCGTCCGGCCGGACATGATCACCGTCATGACGACCACGGTCACGATCACGACCACCATGACCATCACTGATGGCGACGGAGCGACCGACCTCCAACTCCGTGGAGGCTCGATGGGAAAGTGGCTACCGGGCGGTTGTCAAAGCCCGTAACTTCGAACTGATCGTAGACGAGCCTGAGTGGGCGGAAGGCACCGATACCGGTCCCATGCCGACGGAATACCTGTTGGCATCGTTGGCGTCGTGCTACGCCCTGTCGCTGGGCTTTGCGGCTCGCAAACGCAACATCGACATCGGCCCGTTTGACCTTCATGTGGTCGGTCACTATGACGGCCCGTCGTTTCAGAACTTCGAGATACACGTGAAGCTCGAACGACCAGCCCCCGAACATATCCACGTGCTCCTGGCTCATGCCAAGCGCGTTTGCTATGTGTCGAACACGTTGGCTCGCAACCCGGATATCGCCGTCGTTCTGGACTAACAAGCGAAAGCGACGGGCCCCGAAAGGCCCGTCGCTTCATCGCTACAACAAGTGTTGCTCAGACGGTCCAGGTGTTCATCTGGAACGCACCGGCGCGCCAGGCGGTGAGGGCAGAGTCGAGCACATCGAGCGGGTGGAACGCCTTCACACCGGGAATGAGGTCATCTTCACGGAAGCCGTACAGGGCGCCCATGGCGAAGCGGCACGCATAGATGGTGGCGCCTTCGTTCAGCAGCGTCTGAAGCTGGTTGTTGATGGCCATGTGACCGGGGAAGGCTTCCTGGCCAACGGCCGGGAAACCACGGGTACCGGAAGCCAGCAACACGCCCGGGCCGTAGAGCACGATGGTGACATCGAAGCCCTTGCGGCGGAGACGGGTTGACGTAAGCAGGTTGACGAGGGCAACAGAACCTTCGTACGGCACCGTGTGGATGAACACGAATGCCTTCTCACCCTCTTTGGCCTTGATGTCTTCGAAGATCTTTTCTTCGGTATTGAACAGCACTTCACCCTTGGCGGGGATTGGATTATTAACGGTCTTCGGCATTGCTGGTTCTCCTTGATGATGGTGTCGGTTGGTGCAGGATCAAAGAACGGTCATACGGCCGGACCGTTTTGCTTTCGTTCACGTGGCGACCACTGTTGACGGTGGCTGCCGGGCATGAGCTGGAGCACTTTGGATCGCAACGACCACGGCAAAACGCGGTAGATCGGTGCGAAGACTTTGGTAAAAAATTTCCCCTTGGCGCCAAGGGTCGGGAGCGGCGCGGCCAGGTCGTTCGCTTTCGCCACCCGTTGCTGCGCCGTGATGAGCAAGTGCTTCTCGGCATTTACTCGCAACCATGTGGGGAATGCACTGAGGCTGGCCATTATCGCTTCACCTTGCTGAGGCCGTTTTGCGCGGCGAGGGCGATGGGCTCGTTAAGCGCACCAATGGGAGGGGAGTAGACGTTTTCCATGTAGGCCAGGTCTTCCAGCGTGATGCCGGTCTTGACGGCCATGGCCAGGAAGTCGGCGCGCTCTTTGATGCCTTCGCCACCCACCATTTGGGCTCCGATGAGTCGCAGCGATTTTGGCTCGGCCAACAACTTCACCTTGATTGGTTTCATGCCAGGGAAGTACCGGGCTCGGCTGATGCCTTGTGCCACGCCCATCACGAACGGAATACCAAGTGCCGTCGCTGCGGTTTCGCCGAAGTTTACGCCGCCGATCATCCACTTACCGGCCACCATGCCCCAGGGGATGTACACCGGTTGGTACTCACGATGACCCCCGCCCGCATTTATGCCGGCCACCTTGCCCTGCGAATAGGCGTGGGATCCAGTGAGGCCCTGCACACCTACGTTGGTAACGCCCAGCGGGATTTCGGTGACGTCACCCGCCGCGTACACGCCGGCGATGTTGGTTTCCATGCGTTTGTTGACGATGATGCCGCCGGTAGGGCCGGTCTTCAATCCGGCTCGGGCACCGAGCTCGTTGTTGGGCACCTTCTTGGTGCAGATGACGGCCAAGTCACACGGAATCTCGCCTTCGGATGTTTTCACCGCGCGAATCTTGCCCTCACCGACAAAGCCTTCGAGCGTGACGCCGTAGTGCATGTGGACCCCGGCTTCGGCCCACGTCTTTTGCACCGGCTCGACAATGTCGGGGTCGGCCAGATCGCTCATGGCCCACGGCCGGGTATCAACCACGTGCACTTCGATGCCACGGTGGATCATCGCCTCGATCATCTCCATGCCGAGCGGCGTGGCTTCGATGATGACGGCCACCTTGGTGTTGTCGAGTGTCTTGTCCCACTCCATGGCCTGACGGATGTTTTTTACGTAGTAGAGACCCTCAAGGTCTCCGCCCGGCACGCCAGGGTCGGCATAGTTGAAACCGGTGGCAACAATGAGGCGGTCGTAGGCGACCTCGCCTTCGCCTTCAACGCGAATACGTCGATTGGCGAAATCGAGGCCGGTCACGGTGGTCTCGTAGTGGATGTCGATGCCCTGGTTGGCGTATTGCTCTTTGGTGGCCAGGAA
>JAYTKG010000028.1:0-4245 GCA_043730435.1 Acidimicrobiia bacterium
TCCCGCGTGGGGACGCATCCTGCGCGCCCGCGTCGGCAAGACACCCAAACTGCATCTTGTCGACTCCGGACTCGCCGCCCACATGCTGCGCCTGACCCCGGCCAAGCTCGCGCAACTCGACCCCGCATCGCTGACCGAGTTCGGACACCTGCTCGAAACCTTTGTTACCGGCGAGTTACTGAAGCAAGCCTCATGGCACAACGACGTTCGCGAGGTCGCCCACTGGCACACCCACGAGGACCAAGAAGTCGATTTCCTCATCGAGACCTACGACGGAGGAGTGGTCGCGTTCGAAATCAAAGCCCGCGGCAAAGTCGTCCCCAAAGACCTCGTCGGACTGCGACTCCTTCGCGAGCTCCTCGGCGACCAGTTCCGCGCCGGATTCGTCCTGAATACCGGCCAATTCGCAGGACGGCTGGAGGACCGCATCTATGCCTGTCCCATCGACCGATTGTGGAACCCCAACCGGAGCTACCGGGTAGTCGCATAGTCACTTGACGTATATACTTCTCACCTGTATATACTGAGCCATGCTAATATCGGAACAGGGATACTTCGTGCTTGCAAGTTTGCAGGACGGGCCGCTCCACGGGTACCCGATGCTGAAGCGGGCCGCTGAATTGTCAGGTGGACGAGTCGTGATGGCGGCAGGCACGCTCTATGCCGTGCTCGATCGGCTGTTGAGTGCCGAGCTGATTTCGTTGGTGTCAGCAGACATTGTCGATGGTCGCGCCCGAAAGACGTACGAGCTGACTGAGCAGGGCAAGTCGGCGCTTCACGACGAGGCGGCGCGACTCGCTGCCGCTGCCCGCGTGGTGATCGAACGTTCCGAACCGGCAGCCGCACGGGTACTGAAGCCGCGATCGGCCCCGGCCTTGAACACATTTGTGGCGCCGGCATGACGCCCAAACTGGAACGTCGCTATCGCGTGCTGCTGCGCGCCTTCCCGAAGGCCTGGCGTCAGCGTCACGGCTCGGAACTGCTGGGAACCCTGGATGAACTGTCCGGTCGGCGGCGACGGAGACGCGGCGTTGGCCGATGGTCTGATCATCGCCGCGATCTACCTGTTGACCGGAGGGGTCGCCGTGGTAATAGTCCAGGCATTTGAGTCTCGTTGGTATCCAGCGGTAGCGATCGCTCCGACTCTGCTGGTGCTCCTTGCGATCATGTTGGCGGTCTTTCGGCCCCGAAGGTGGCTGGCGATGCTCCTCGTGCCGAATGCTGGGTTGAGCCTTTGGCATCTTGCCCTCCGCTCACCGTCGCTCCCGTCGTCATGGATACTCGGACCTGTCCTGGGCGGGCTCGCCCCGATCGTCCTGTGGGGGTTCGCGGCATGGAAGCAGCCCGCGTCTGCGACGCGTCGCCGATCGCCGGTGTGGTTTGGGCTCATCGCCACTCTGGCTGTGTCCGGGCTCGCTGCGGAATTCGCGATCGTGTACATCTTTGGACCGATTCTGCTTGGCCTTGTCGGATGGTTCAGCTTCGCCCGGGTCGACCCACGCCCGATCATTCTTGGACTCGTCGCCATTTGCTGCGTCGGCTCCGACATCCTGCCGTCGTTCTTTGCGGACTAGGTCACGGCTGATGGGGACACCACCAGCGTTCGGTATGGCGTGGCGATCAGCTGGTCGGTCGCCGCGGCGGTGGTGGGAATCTCTATCGGCCTCGGCCTGGTGCTCCGGCGGCGGACCCGACCGTCATTTGCCCCGTGATCCCCGCCGAGTGGCCGATCATCGCTGCCGACTAGGAATCCGCACAATTCGTGAGTTCATGCCCCAATGACGATCACGATTTCGTTGCCGTCGGGGTCGGCAACGCGCCAGCGATCCTCCGACTTGTCCACGAGCCTGGTGGTGGTCGTGGAGACATCGGCCGCGCTGCAAGACCTTGCTCGATCGACGCGCCTACGGACGTGCGGTTTCAGGTCAGGTTAGCCATCGCTTTGTCCGACTGGAGGCTGCTGTCCGCCGCACGGTACGCCAAGTCCAATGGGCACGCGCTGTTCGGCGGTTCCAACGCGCACGATCACCTCAGCGCAGATTGGCTCACGCATCTAGTATCCGCCTGGCAAGACCATCCAGGAGTCTGCAAGTTGGCAATCCACCCGCACAACGTGCGCGGGTTGGGCTGGCCCGCCCCACCCAATTGCCATCTTTGATCGAAGCTCTACGGGGACCTCGATCTCAAACGCCGCATCACCCTGCCATGACAGTCCGGTCTTGGCGAAGTAGTACACGCTCCCATCCTGGGCGTCGCGCGCCGAGGTCTGTAGAGCGTTCGGATAGTCAGGGCTGGCCGGCAGCGCCACCACGTCAAGGACACGCTTGAAGTCGGGTGGCGGTTCAACCAGGTTGCCTGGGCACGGAAGGTCAGCTTCGGTCGTCACCCCTAACTCGCTGGGCAGGCCGGGTGTGCTCGCCTCTGACTCGGCACCGTTGACACTCTCCAAAACCGGCCCGTTCGGCGCAGAGTCAGAACACGCCGAGCCGAAGAGTAGGCATGCGATAACAAAGCTTCTTACGCGACTTTTGAGGACCGACCCCATGCGACCGACCATATCGTTTGTGGTCGTAGTTGGCAATGGTTCGTCTTACCGCGTCGCCCACTCCGGCAGATCCCAATCCTGGCAAATCGTTAATGCGTGAACGGCGAGATCAGCGCGAGTTGCAACCGTGATCTCGACGTCGCCGCCATCGGCTGGATCGAGATCGACATCGTCCCAGCCGCTCGCCAGCAACTCCGAAACACGTAACCCGCGCGACAGAGCAACGACGTACATTGCCTCGTAACGGTCGCGGCGAGCATTTTTCTGAACGTCGGCGAACCTCCGCAACCCATTTCGGTCGACTTCTAATCATTGGTTCTGGGTTCGAGCCCCAGGGGGCCCACCAGGTCAGAGAATGTTTTTAAATCGGTAGCGTTGGCGGAGGCGTTCGACGCCTACTTCTGGTCGAGCTGGATCTCGAGGTCACCCGCCGAGTTCGGCGGCAAGCCTCTGACGAAGGTTGTCCCAGACTTCGCCGTCGGCATCGTTTACCGGCACGCCGTTGGCTCGTTGTTCAAGCTCTTCGCACCACTCGGCGTGCAGGTTCCTGCGGTCTTCGCGAGACGGCATCTCAGGCAACGAGCACGCTGGAACTCATGTCCTTTGGGACATTCTCTGGGAATGAAACAACGAGGTGGCGGTTTAACGCCAACGCGACGCGAGCGAGCGTGTCGAGGCGGTTACGCGCTCCGCCTCCTTCTTCGAGTCGCGAGATCACCGACTGGGTTGTGCCCATTCGCTCGGCGAGGGCCCGCTGGCTCAAGCCAGCTTCGGTGCGCATATCGTAGATCAACTGGCCGAGCGCGAGGTCTTGTTCGATGGATGAGCGCACGGACGGTGCGGGTTTGCTCTTCTGCTTCTTGATTTCGTCCCATCGGGAATAGTTCGCCATCGCTAAAATTGTTGAACGTTGCGCGTTGGGTTGGTGAGTCAGGGCTCGGTTTCATGGCTGCGGCGGCTTCGTCTCGGGCTGGGGCCATGATGTGGGAGTAGGCACGCCTCACCCGCACACGAACATTCGCCAAGTCGCGCTACAGACAAACAGGCCCGAACGACCGCGCACGTCGCCGAACAATAGACCAGGTCAGAACGGTGCCGATCGCTGCGCGTCAGCTACGTCAGTTCGATCAGTCCACCCGATGTGGGTTGAAATCCGCAAGCGTCGATGTAGAAGGCGCTGAGGTCCTCATCGAAGCCGACGTGGAGAAACTCGCAGCCAGCGCCGCGAGCGCCATCACGCGCCGCATGTACGAGGCCGACGCCGATGCCGCGATGTCGGTACTCGGCGTCGACCATGACGTCCTCGATGAAGGCATGGACCAATCCGTCCCAGAGGACGTTGACGAAGCCGACGAACCGGCCACCGTCTCTCGCCACGATCCAGCCAAGGCTGTGCCGGTCGGTTTGGTCTACCCAGTTCCATTCGGATTCATCGAACAGACGGGTCTCGAACGCTGCTGCGTGCAGCAGGTGGATCTCGCTATTGGTAAACGATTCGCGCCACGCGTAGCTGATGTCGCCGTTGGGCATGAACTCTCCTTGACGTGTCGCTGGCGGTTATCACCTGGCGGCCGAGCGTACCGCTGCAACGGTAATGGTCCCAATTGCTTTCCGACTTGTTCCTACTCCGCCGGCTCCCGGCATGGGACGTACCCTGAGAGCCCGCGTCGGCAAAACCCCAAACTGCACCTTGTCGACTC
>JAYTKG010000029.1:0-3027 GCA_043730435.1 Acidimicrobiia bacterium
TTGCTCCAGTCAGCCCGCTTGTTCTTCTCCACCAGTTCAATAAGCGGTGGCTTCCACTCGTTCTCCCAGCGCGGACCCACCAGCGGGAACTGCCTGGCCAGCGTGGTTTCATAGCGGCTCAGGCGATCAGCGACGACGTCCGGATCCCGATGTGGACCGAACGAAGCGAAGTAGTAATAGTTGATCCACTTGTCTTCGGTGATAATCGGCGAGTCGTATTCGGCCTGCGCCTTTGTGAACCCCTCGCTCAGCGTCGGCAGAATGATCTGACTCGACAGCGGCGTGATGGGCCGCGGTGCGTGCATCTTGTCGAACGACCAGAACCCGTCGATCTGATCCGCCGTCGGAAACGCTTCCGGTCCGTATGTCGTGCTGCTCATGATGTCCCCTTTGTCTTCACTACCGACTTGGCTGGCGCCGCAGACTTGGTGGCCCACAACTTCTTGCTCGCTATAGCGGCACCCTGTGACAGAGCCTTGAACTTGGGCCACACCACGGTCGGGTGCACTTCGGGGGCGTAGCTCGCACGAGACGAGAACCCACAGTCAGTGCCGGCGATAACGCGCTCGCGACCCACAATGGAGGCGTAGTGCATGATGTATTCGGCGATCAGTTCCGGGTGCTCCACGTAGTTGTTGGCGTGACCGAGCAGACCGGGAATAAGGATGGCGTCATCGGGTACACCGACTTCGGCGGCGTGCGTCCACTCGTGCATGTGCCGCGGGTTCATCACTTCGAACGAGTACGCGCCGGCCGCAATCTGGAACGTGAACTTGAGCGCATCACGCAATGGGATGTCGGTCAGGCGCGGGCCGTGGTTCAGGCCGTAACAGGTGTGATGGCGGATCATGTCCTTTGGTATGCCGCGCAGCGCATTGTTCAACGCTTCCACGTGGACCTTGGCCGCCTTTTTACGGTCCTTGAGCGACTTATGCGGATCGGCAAGCATGTCGATGAGCCACGGATCGTCGACCTGCAGTATGAACCCCGCATCCACGATGCCGAGGTATTCCTCACGCATCGCTTCGGCAACCGCGTGCAGGTACTCCTCGTGCGTCTTGTAGTAGTCGTTGGTACCGAAACCGCTCGGGCCGGAGGACGGCATGAAGATGTCAGCCACCTTGCGCTTGCCCTTGGTTGCTGCTTTCAGGTTTGCGATATCGGTCGCGAGAAGTTCCTGACCGACGTAGCTGATCGGCCCCTTGCACACGATGCGCTTGAGCGGGCTGATGGCCGAGGAGTACTTCTTGAAATAGCCCTCATAATACTCGGGGAACATGTCGACTTCGGCCTGCCATGAGGGCGCCAACCGGCTCGGGCCGTTGTCGATCTCGAAGCCACCGAGGCGATCCTTCACGTAACCAAGGAACGACACCTTGCTCATCTCACCATCGGCCACGATGTCGATACCGTTGGCCACTTGCTTGGCAACGAGGTCGGCAACGGCCTTGGTGATCTCGGCATCGAGCGCCTTCTTGTCATAAGGACGATCGTGCTCACGTTCTCGCATGATGTCGAGCAGCGCATGCGGACGCCCAAGCGACCCCACGTGCGTGGTGAGAATGCGATCGGTGCTTTGCTTCATGTAGCTGTTCCCCTCGTCAGTTTTGTTGTTGGCGACGTGCGCCCAACCAATCCCCAGGGCACCTTGTGCCGCGCGTCACTGTAGCGGTATCGCAGACCCGGGTGTATCTGGGCCGTTCCGCCACCAAGAACGGTGGTCGTATCGCGCAACTCGAGGGCATAGACGCTCGCAAGACATCGCCACAGCGACGGTGGCTTCCTGTGACGCGGCTGGCAGGATCAAGATCACGATCGGTCCAGTCACGATGGTGAGGCCGGCGCCGTCGGCGTTCGCGCATAACGCCAATGCCATTCGCGCATAAGCACCGGAGTGAACCTCCCCAAACCTCAAAGAGGTGCTTACGCGCGAATGAGTTCGGGGTAACGCGCGAAGACCCACCAGCCAGGTCGACGTGGGCGAGTAGTGATGGCCAAAGCGATGAACGGCTCAAGCGGGCCTTAGTGTGGGCGCCATGGTTACGTTGCAGGATGTTCGGGACTTGGCGCTCAGTCTTGATCGAGTGTCGGAGGCAATGGTCGCGAAGCGGGTGAAGTTCCGCGTCGGTCGCACCGTTTGGCTGGCGTTCTCGCGCGATGAGACGGTCATGGGTTTCGCCTTCTCCAAAGACGAACGGGACGCACTCATCGCCAGCGAACCGGCCAAGTTTCTGCTGCCAGAGCCGGCCGATCTCCGCTACAACTGGGCTGTTGTGCGCCTCGCGGCCATCGACCACGAGGAGATGACCGAAATCGTCTTCGAGGCCTGGCGATTCGTCGTCCCCAGGTTCATCGTTACTCGTTACAACGCCCGCAACAAGGTGGGCCACCTTTAAAGACTCCGATCGACAGGCGTTGGCTCTGCACGGAATCTTCACAACACATGCGGGACATCTCGACAGATCGTTCTTTACTGTGGGGGCATGGCGGTTCACATAGTGGTGGTGGAGGATGACGAGACAATCGCCGGAGCGATCGCTGATCGCCTGCGCAGCGAAGGTTTCGACGTCACTATCGCCGCCGACGGACTGCTCGCCATCGACATCGTCGATCAACTCAAGCCCGGCCTGGTCGTACTTGATGTGATGCTGCCGGGCCTCGACGGCGTAGAAGTCTGTCGGCGGATTCACACCAAGGTTCCGGTCGTGATGCTGACGGTGCGTGACGACGAAACCGACATGCTCGTCGGGCTGGCCGTGGGGGCCGATGACTACATCACCAAACCATTCAGCATGCGCGAGTTGGTGGCCCGCATTCGCGTCGTGCTGCGCAGAGTCGACCGTACGGCCACGCAGTCGGCAACAGAGTTTGGTTCTGTTCGCATCGATGAGGCGCAACGTCGGGTATACCGCGACCACGAGGAAGTCACGCTTACGCCGACCGAGTTCGACATCCTGCTGTGTCTCTGCTCGCACCAGGGAGCCGTTCGCACCCGTGACCAACTGTTGCAGGATGTCTGGGGCTATA
>JAYTKG010000030.1:0-6490 GCA_043730435.1 Acidimicrobiia bacterium
GAGCGGACCATGCCGCCGTAGAAAAACGCCAACCCCGGCGTCATGAACAGCACGAGCGCGCCGCTCACCAAAACCCATGCAACATTGCCCGACTCCACAGCACTCCCCCTCGGTCAAGCACACCGGCTCGAAACGCTGACGACACGTTAGGGACCCAGTGTTTCGGCAGTGTTTCCTACCTGTATCTCCTCGGTTATTCCTCGAGCGGTTAAACGCGGAGTGCGGCTTGCCGGCGACGTTGGAAGAAAAGACCGCCGACGGCCAGCGCCACGCAGACCAGAAGGATGAGGGTGCCGAAGACGTTGAGTTGCGGCGGGATGGATGAGCGCCGCACGTTCCAGATGCGAACGGGGAACGTCTCGACCCGACCAGAGTTGAAGTAGGTGATGATGAAGTCGTCGAGGCTCAACGCAAACGTGAGTAGTGCAGCGGCCGCTATGCCGGGTGCAATCAATGGCAACGTCACCTTGGTGAACGTGCGTGCCGGCGTAGCCCCGAGGTCGGCGGCAGCCTCTTCGAGACCCCAGTCGAAGCCGCGGATACGAGCCTTTACCGTGGTGGTGATGTAGCTCACGCAGAACATGACGTGGGCGATGATGATGGTGACGAAGCCGCGCTCGACGTTGGCGCTTGCGAACAGCGTGAGCAGGGAGAAACCGAGTACCAGTTCGGGCATGGTGAGCGGCAGCACCAGCAACATGTTCACAATGCCCTTGGCCTTGAAGTCGTATTTGACCAGCGCCAAAGACATGAGGGTGCCAAGCACCACCGAGATGGCCACCACAACGAGGGCGATCAGGATGGAGCGGACGAACGCTCGGGTGAGGTCGGGGTATTGGTTCCAGTTGAGCCACGGGTCGAGCGAGAACTTGTCCCACTGGTAGTTGTAGCGACCTTGACTCCAAGCCCCAGTGGCGGTCTTTGATCCGTTGAACGAGAACAGCACCACAACAAGAATTGGCGTGAACATATACGCGAACACGACTGCCGACCACGCCCCAAGAAACTTCGAGCGCTTCTTCATTAGGTGAGTTCTTCCGTGCCGAGCAGCCGCGCGTAGATCAACACGCCCACGAGGATGAGGACCATCAGCACGAACGAGATAGCCGACATCTGCGGGCGCAATGCCTCTTTGAGGAAGTTCTTTTCGATCAGGTTGCCGATCATGCGTTGCTTGTCGGAGCCCAGCAGTTCGGCGTTGATGAAATCGCCGCAGGCCGGGATGAACGTGAGCAGCGAACCGGCGAACACGCCGGGCATGCTGAGGGGCAGGGTGACCTTGCGGAAGGTGGCTCGCCCATTGGCATACAGATCGGGAGCGGCTTCGAGTAAACGGCGATCGACCTTGTCGAGACTGACGAAGATCGGCAGGATCATGAACGGCAGGAAGTTGTAGAGCAATGCGCCGATGATGGCTGCGTGCGTGTTGAGAATCTCTCCGTCCTTGGAAAGCAGCCCGAGACCGCGCAGTACACCAGCGACCGGACCGCCGCCGAACAGCAGGATCTTCCACGCCAGCGTGCGGATGAGGTAGGTAACGAAGAACGGCAGCACCACGCCCGCCAAGAGCACCGGCTTCCACCGGCCTGCCTTCATCGAAATGAAGTAGGCCAGTGGATACCCGACAAGCGCAGCCAGCACCGTGACCACAAGGGCGTACAGAAATGTGCGCCCGATCACTTCGCTGTTGTTGCGGAACACCTTGCTGTAGTTCGACAGGCCGCCGTTCTTTAACGATGTGCGACCAAGTTCAAACAACGGAATGACGAAGAAGATGGTGAGCCAAAGCAGGCCGGGTAACAACAGTGCCCACGGCACCCAAGGGCGCGACGGACGCAGACCGTCACCCGTTTTCGCTCTGACCGCAACACCTCCGGCCATGATGGCTACTGCTGCGTCGCTGCCGCGAAGGCTTCTTCAACCTTGGTGGCTTCGTCTTCGGTCAGCGAGCGGAACTCGTGAATGTCGGCCGTGGCCGGCGGGTTCACGAGCGGGCTGTTCTTGCCCTTGTCGCTCATAGCGTCGCCGGCCCCCGTCACGGGTGAGGCGTAGCTGATGGCTTCAAACAGCGGGCCAGAGACCTTCGGGTCGTACAGGTAGTTGATCCACGCAGCGCCCGCATCGACGTTGCCGCCCTTCGGGATCATGAAGGTGTCAACAAAGCTCATTGCCCCTTCTTTCGGCAGCACCCACTTGAGTTCTGGCTTCTTTTCCTGAATGGCCGCAACGTCACCCGACCAGGCAATGGCCGCCCACGTGTCGCCCAGGTCGAGGTCTTCGGTGTAGCTGTTGCCGGTGATCTTCTTGAAGTGGCCCTGGTCGCGGTACTTCTTGATCTCGTCGATGGCCTTCATTATCTGATCGACGGTTGCCGTCTCTGGCTTCACGCCCTGCATGAGCAGGAACAGGCCGGTGGAGTCACGCATCTCGGACAGGATGGTGGTCTTACCCTTGAGTTCGGGCCTCAGAAAGTCGGCCATGGAGGTGATCTCAAAACCGATCTTGTCGGGGTAGTACGCAATGCCAACCTGGCCCAGCGCATACGGCAGCGTGAACTTGCGAGTGGCATCAAAGTCGGGCTTGGCGAGGCGCGGGAGCAGGTTCTTCCTGTTCGGCACCTTGGCCGCCGGGATCTCGGCGGCCCAGCCGTTCTTGATCCAGTTGGCGCACGCCCACGAGGTGAGCACGACAACGTCGAAACCGATGGACTTGTTGTTCTTCAGGTCGGGCGCGTACTTCTCGGTGAAGCTGACGTTGTCCTCGATCGCGATCTGGTAGTCAACGTCGAAACCGGTGGCGGCAGTGAAGCCTTTGATGGTCGCACCGCTCTTCGGGTCTTGGTCGTTTTCGATGTAGAACGGCCACGAGGCGATACTGACTTTCTTGCCCTTGCCGGACGCGGCGCCGCCGGCCGACGTGGTGGTTTTGGATGAGCCGCAGGCGGCCAGTAGTGCCGGTCCGCTGATGCCGAGGAGGCCAGCCTTGAGCAGGAAGTCGCGGCGGCCGAGTGATTCGAGGGTCATGGTGTACTCCGGGGGTTTGAGGTTGAGGTGTTTCTACGGTCGGCTGGCGAGGTCGCCCGGTTGGATCTACAGCTGTGCTTCTACTTGATCAACGTTGGTTGCTGTCGCGCCAAGTTGGTCGGTGACTCCCGGCAGGATCCAGGCACTACCCGACGCCCAGCTCAGCCAAAGTCGTTCGCCAACCTTGCACGAAAGCCCGTCGTCGGCTTCAAGGTCGGCGACGAGTTCGGTGCCATCTTCGGTACGAACCAGCACGTCGGATGACGGTCCGTGGAAGATGCGATCTGTAACGGTTGTCCAGATACCAACGCGGCCATCTTGCTCATGATCATCAAGCGCGATGCGTTCTGGCCGCAGCATGACGGTCACCTTCTGACCGACCGCGAACTCACGACCGGCCCGCAGAGAACTGACCGTGGCACCGCCAATGATCTGAGCGGTCACATGGCTTTCATCGATCGCCGATACCGTTGCGCCGAGCAGGTTGGCCGAGCCGATAAAGCCTGCAACGAAAACGGTGGCCGGTTGGTTGTAGATCTCTTCGGGCGTGCCGATCTGTTCGACGCGACCCTGGCTCATCACCGCGATGCGATCGCTCATGGTGAGTGCTTCTTCTTGGTCGTGCGTCACGAAGATGAACGTGATGCCAACCTCACGCTGGATGCGCTTCAGCTCAAGCTGCATTGCCTTGCGGAGCTTGAGGTCAAGCGCGGCCAGCGGTTCGTCAAGCAGCAACGCACTGGGACGATTGACCAGCGCCCGGGCCAACGCAACGCGCTGCTGCTGGCCGCCCGACATCTGCTGCGGCTTACGCGGACCGAAGTCGCCGAGGCGGACGATGTCGAGCATCTCCTGCGCCTGCTTGTGCGCGGTGGCTTTGTCGAGGCCCTTGTTGCGAGGCCCGAACGCGACGTTCTCAAGCACCGTCATATGCGGAAACAGGCCGTAGTTCTGGAACACGGTGTTGACGTCACGCTTGTAGGCCGGTTCGTTCCCGGTGGCCTGGCCCGAGATGAACACCTCACCCTCGTCGGGCTGTTCAAAGCCGGCGATCATCCGAAGACACGTGGTCTTGCCGCAGCCCGATGGGCCGAGCAACGCCAGAAATTCACCCGCAGCAACGTCGATGGTGACGTTGTTGACCGCCGTCATCGAGCCGAAACGTTTGGTGATGTTGGCGAGGCGAACCGATCCGTTCGCGCTCATGCGGACCTGCGGGATCGACGAGGAGGAAATGAAGAATCGCTAACGCGGCACATTGCGACAACCATGATCAACCAGCCTTGCATACGTCATGGCGGGCCGACAGATCGTGCTTCGGGTTGATGCAACAGTCTGGAAGGCTGGGGCGTCAGAGACGATGTGATGACAAAAGGCCAGGAGTATCTTTCCGTGACCGACCCACCTGGCACCGTGGCCGAGTTGTACCAACTCCAGCGGTTGCCGATGGCTCGGTTGGCGTTCGTTCTCACCGGAAGTTCCTCATTCGCCGACGAAATCGTGCAGGAAGCCTTTCTGAAGGTGCATGTGAACTGGGCTCATATCGATAACCCCGGCGGCTATCTGCGCACCGCCGTAGTCAACGGCTGTCGGTCGTATCACCGCCATCAAGCTGTGGTTGACCGCACGTACTTGTCACCACCTGTTCACGCAACGCTCGTCCATCGCGAGCTGGATGACGCCCTCGCCAAGTTGCCGTATCGCCGTCGTGCCGCTCTTGCGCTGCGCTACTTCTGCGACCTGCCCGACGCTGACATTGCGCTCGCCCTCGACGTGCGCCCCGCCACCGTTCGCTCCCTCATCCACCGCGGCCTCGCCGACCTACGCAAGGAGATCACGCCGTGACCCATCTCGAAGACGAACTCCGCGACTACTACACCACTAAGGCCGACCAGGTGTCGCTACCCGACCGAGTGTTGGACTCTGTCGCACCATCCGACGACGCAAGCGTGTCGTACATCTCGATCGGCCCCGAGCCCCGCCGCCGCGCGCCCATCCTGCTCGCCGCGGCCGCATCGATCGCACTCCTCGCAGGCGCGGGAATTGTCGTGAGCCGCAGCTCGCCGAGCAGCGGTCCTCGCGTGGTCAGCAACGCGAGCGACACGACGGCCGTTGTCGCCGCGGCCGACATGCCTCTACTCGCGCCCACATGGCTGCCCGATGGCTACGAGCTCACCGGCACAACGGATGGAGGAGGCGAGTCCCTTCCGCAGCGGCTGACCATCTACCGAGACGCGTCGCTTCCACTCGGGTCTCCCTCGCTGATGGTTGTGATCGACCGCGAGCAACCCATCCCTGACGGCGGAACCGAAATCATGGTGCAGGGCCGACCTGCTCGCGACCTCAGCCAACGAGGATTGAACACGATCTACATAGCCGACCCGAAGGGGGCTGGCATTCGTCTATCCAGTCGGTCGCTCAGCATCGAGGCCGTCAAGGCGGTGGCGGAGACCGTCATTTCCCGAACAGGCGATCCGTCCGATGGCGTTGACGTCGCTGATCTACCGGGCGAATTCACCACCGTCCTCGATCACACCACAAGCACTGTTCCAACAAGAAACGTCAACCTTGAGTACGGCAGGCCCGGAAACACGGATGAGGGAATCGTGGTGACCATAACTACCGAGGTCTTTCAACTCGATGAGTACGTTTCGGCCTTCCTTGGGCTTAAACCCGACGAGATCCTGGTTCGGGGAAGAACTGCGTATCTCACCCCCGGCTTCGTCCCTCTTCCGGGTTCACGACAACTGTTTTGGTTGGAGTCACCCGGGGTCATCGTGGCCGTGTCGGCGAGGGGTCTCGACGACGCTACCCTCACGCGTCTTGCCGAGAGTCTGCAACCACTTTCACCCGATGCCTTCAAGCAGATGTCGATCGATCACCCCGACCTCCAAGGGTTCCTTGCCGGATCACCCCCCACAACGGAACCTCCCGCCCCAGCCGCGATGACTCCGGCCGCTGGCACGGTCATCACGACAATTACGTGCGAGCCCCACGCCGTAGCGACCTGTGGCCCAGAGATGGGAACCGCCACGAACTTCGAAGCTTGCTCGGTTTCCGATGGCGGGTCGGGCGGAGGCGTCACGGGAACAGAGTGTTCGAAGCTCACGGCGCCGCCGCTGTGGGCGACGAATGTTCCGGCTGGCTTCTCGCTATCGAAGATCGAAGAAAGCGTCGGAAACAATGGCACCAGCCATTGGCACATTCTGCGCTACACAAGAGCGGCTAAAGACAGCGCCGCGGCTGAGATCACGGTCGTAACGGAAAGCGGGCCAGAGATGAACCAGTGGGCAGCTCCAGCTCCGCCCGGGCTCGACAAACTCGACATGAACGAGATGTTCCTGCGGGGAACCCGGGCGATGATTGCGCAGGATGCGACCCGCAAGAATCCTGCGGTCGCGATCTCCTGGCGTGAGCGGCTCGACCTCCTCGTTCAGATCAACGCCGACGTTACGTCGATCGACGAC
>JAYTKG010000031.1:0-2804 GCA_043730435.1 Acidimicrobiia bacterium
CCGGACCCTCAGTTACACGATCGGAAGGCTCACAAACTATACCGAGACGCTCGGCACCGTCACCACAACGACCGGGCTCACCTACGACACGTCGGGCCGTATCAAAACCGAAGCCACCACCGGGGCGCCCACGAAAACGTACGGCTATGACCTCGCCGATCAGCTCACGACCATCACACCAACAACCGGCAACGCGACGACGTACACGTACGACAAGCTTGGCCGGCGAACCAACACCGCAGTCGGCACGGTCAACACCGTTAACGTCTTCGACGCGGCGAGCCAACTCAAGACGTCAGGTACCACGGCCTACGGCTATGACACGGCGGGCAGACGTACCACCGAAACCGCCGGCACCACCGTGACGACTTACGCCTACGACCCGCAAGGACGCCTCGCGACCATGAGTCGAGGAGGCACAATCGTCACGCGTGGGTATGACCCGGACGACAACCTCACCAGCGTCACGAACGGCGCCTCGGTGACGGGTATCGATTGGGACCCAACCGGCGGCGTGCCGCAACCGACGATCATCGGCGGCAAACGTGACGTGCGCGGTATCGACGGCTGGCTCACCCAACGCGTCGGGTCCACCGACACCAACCTCAGCCGAGACATCTACGGATCCGTCACCGCCCCCGCGGCCACCGCACGGGCCTCCAGTTACGATCCGTTCGGGAAACCTACAGGCGCGAACACGTCGGTTCCGACGCTCGGATACCGAGGAGAGATCACGATCGATTCGCTCACCTACCTGCGAGCCCGCAGCTATGACTCGGCGAACGGCGTGTTCACCAGCCGAGATCCGATCGATGGGATCGCTGGAACCCCCGTAGTCGGAAACGCGTACCAATACGGCAACAATAGCCCGCTCATGAACTCCGACCCGCTCGGTCTCTCGACAATCTCTGACACGATGACCCAAGCCAGCCAGGACGCTGTGGTGCCCGCACCAGCGAGTGTGAGAGCGACCAGCATGGGCTTTAATCCAACCACGACCGGTCCCGGATCATCGTTTCCGTTTGGGATGTTTCTTCAATGGCACAACGCCGTGCGGGATGCGTTGATCGCACGCGATTCCTCTAGTCGGGTGACCGATTGTGGCGTGAAGGGCGGTGGACCGAATGGTGGATACGGGTTCCCAGACGTGTGCGACAAAGGCCGGCAAAATATCTGGGAAGTAAAGGCCCTTGGCCCTGCGAACACCGGTGATGGCTACGGTGTTGAGAAGGCGATCACGCAAATCGACCGGTATGTTAAGGCCTATGGCGGGAACTGGAAGGCCGGCAAGGAAGAAAAGCCGGAGCTCGTTCAGTCTGGCACCGACGTTTTGCTGGCGTTCTCGATGAACAAGTCTCTCGCGAAGATCCTTGCGCCATATGTGCTTGGAACCCCGTACAAGGAACATTTAACCGGTGCCCGAATGTACTGGCCGGTGGACTGGATTGCTGGTCTAGCGAACAAGGCAAACCGACAGAACAACGACGACGACAATCGATTTAAGACCATTGTCGAAGTTATCAAGCAGAACAAATCGCTTGACACCGAACTCAAGAAGCAAGGGATCGTTGTAACTCGGACAACGGTGATTGTTTATGTCTAGCCACAATATCGAGCTCAATGCACCGCGCAGGACCGGACCCGACCGGCCGCTTCGGGACCTTGTCGCCGGTATGAGGATTCAAACTGTCGGCGGCGACATTCCCGCACTTTGGGGGGTTTGCGAGGCCATGCTTGGGGTGATGCGTGAGTTTGCCGCGTCAACCGTTGGGTCAACCGCTCCCGCGGCGATCAACGCCTACTTCCCCGGAGTCAATCTACGTGGGGAGTCATTTCGAACGACATGCGGCAGTCAACTGGTCGACGACACCATTGCGGGAATCGGCGAGAAGTACCAGGACGTCACCGTCAAATTCGAGGACTGTGTACATCTTTGGGTCACTTACGGTATCGCGTCAGGGGATCTCTCCGAGGCTGTCATGGGATTCTATCGCGAATTCACACCCGAAGAGATCGACATTGAATCCGTAGTTCACCGCATGGCTGACCTTCTAACCAAAGTCGCCGGCGCGGTTGGTGTGAGGTCGGGCTTCGTGGATGCAGACACTTACGGTGCGAACAGCTACGGGCAGGCGACGGCCAGTCACCTGGCCGGTCTCGCTCCGGACATGACCCGGTACGTACCCGGATACCCTTGGTGTCTCCTGCTCGGGCCAGGACACATCGATGCCTTGGGAGGTCTCGACAGAGTGCGCCTAGAAGCTCCTGTCCATCAGCTGAGGGACGCCATTGGTCCTGTAACGCCGACAGTCGTCGCACAGCTGACGACCGAGATTGGCGATCGCACGCTGGAACGGGTGAAGGCGTGGCGCTCATACCTCCTACCCATTCTGCAGGCAGCCGTGCCGGTTGGCGACTTCAGTGAGCCGCAGTTGCTCTTTGAGGGCGATGCCATATCTGTGGACGTCGAGGAAGCATTAGAACATCGACATAAACCCGAGCCGTCCAGTATGCAAGTAGTAGTAACGAGCGGGAAGCCCTCACCAGGGAAGGAGGCCGACTTTCGTCTCGTTACGGAGCCACTTAGTGATACTGAACTCGGGCAGCTCATCTCGATCGTGAACGCCTGGCGCATCGCCGGCCAAAACGGGGGCTTTCACGACGACTGGGATCACGAGCACCGAACCTGGCGGACAATCAGCAGAATAGGGGCGGTCAGTGATATCGATGTGACGCAGGCCAAGCGCGAATGGATCTTTCGTTGGACGGCCGACCTCGCGGACGGACCCGACACGATCGACAAC
>JAYTKG010000032.1:0-7570 GCA_043730435.1 Acidimicrobiia bacterium
GGGCCCCGCCTCCAACTCTCGATCCAGTCGAACGACCGTCGAGGCGAGGCGACGAGCCGTCGTGGTTTTCCCGCTTCCACGAGGACCATTGATGGCAACAGCGGGTAAGCCCGCGAGCAACTCAACGAGAAGACGATCGACGAGCCGAGGAACGTAGTTGGTGACCACCTGTCCATGTTACCTGTTTCACAGCCTTTTCAGTACCTGTTTCACAGCCTCTTTAGTACCTGTTTCACTGGCAGTTGAGTCCCTGTTTCACAGCCCAGCGAGCCTCAGGCATCGAGCGAAACGACGAACGCCTGATTCGCTGGCACCTGGCCGCCGAGCACCGCGTCGAACGCGGCCCCGACGGCGACCGGGCCGCGCTGATGTACGATCTCGATCCACGCGGAGGCCGACTCGATGAACGAGTCCCAAGCCGTACTGACACGCTCATCGAATCCGCCGGGACCCCAATCAGCCAAACGTCGCACCACGTGATCGGGTGCGAAGAACATCGCCGGCACCGGGCCCGGCAACTGCATGCCAAAGCGAACGTCCTCCCAATGGGTTGCACCCACCTGGCAGCTGTGTCTCAGCGAGTCGCCGAAGTGGCCATGCACCGCTGCCAATACGATTGCGTCCCCACCCATATCGACCAGCACCGTGGGCACCGACGCATCGAGCGTCGCGACATCTGCGTAGGCGACCACGGTGTCGTAGTAGCCCACCGAGCGGACAAATTCGGCATTCCGCGACGACGTGAGGCCGACCACCTCGATGCCACCGCGTGCATGCAAGAGCGCAGCGAGCGCCAAACCGGTCTTACTCGAGGCGCTAGCGATGACTACCGAACGCGCTCCGAACGAGTCCTGCGCGCTCAGCCAATCGTCGATGAGAAACGACGTCGTGAACAGTGGTCTCAGTACAGCGTGTAGGTGCTCGTCGGTGGCGGAAGCACGATCGGCGATTCGCAAGTACTGGTTGTAGACCGGCGGCAACGTTGCGCGGTGCTCCGACTGGTCGATGAAGCTGGTCGGTGTGACGCGGCCGGCGCGCACAACGAGGTGTGTCGACATTGGGAAATACCCGTACACGCGCTCGCCGTCGTCAATGCCCTCGACCCGCGACGCAATGACGTCCGCGAAACCCCACACCGGCACGCGACCCCATCCGTCCGCTGCAGGGAAGAAGTTCCAGTAGCCCATCACCTCACCGAACGCGCCGTAAGTGATGTTGTTCGAGGTGAGCGCCGCGTGATCCAGATGAAGAACGACCTGACCAGCTGCCGGCTCCGGCACCGGCGACGTCACCGAGCGATGCTGGCGCAGATCGTCACGACGCACTTCAAATGTGGTGGCGACATTAACGATGTCGGCGATGGGGTCGAAAGAAGGCGAGCTCGGGTCCATGTCGATTGACCCTACGTGGCACGACGCGCCCATGGGAAGCCCTGCGTTTAGGTGCGGCGCGAGCTGTCGACGTGATTGCATCGTTCACAGACTCCACAAGCACGAAATTGGCAGGGCGTCAATTCGTTCACCGAGGTTGAACTTGTAAGGACCGGTGTGAAACACGATCCCTGCTGCGAAACGGTCTCCGACGACGTCACGAAACCAGGCCAAATGGCGAGCGTCATAGGCGTCGGGCGAGGCGCTGGACTTGATCTCGATGGCGATCATCCGGCCATCGCTTGCTTCAGCGATCAGATCGATCTCGCGGGTGCCTTGTTCATGTCGAAGATGACAAAGTTGCACACGATGACTCGCCGCCTCGACCTCCGGTCGAAGTTGACTCATCACGAATGCGTCGATCGTTCGCCCCAGCAGGTCACCATCACGGATCACCGACCTTGTGTCAACCCCGAGAAGCGGGCCGAGTAGTGCTGGCTCGATCAGGTAGCGCTTCGGTCCTCGGGTGAGTCGGTTGAGCTGATTGGAATGCCACGCAGGCACTCGCTCGGTCACGAATTGCAGTTCGAGCAGTGAGTCGTAGGCCACCGCGCTGAGGCGGCTGATGCCTGCGGCGTCGTAGATGACCTTGTGCTCCGCAACCCCCGCGTTGTTGGCTGCCACCGCTCGCAAGTACCTGCGCAGCAGCACCGGATCTCGTCGCTCGTCGGACAGCGAGGCGTCGCGCAGCAGAAGTTGGTCCAGGTACGCGTCCAGCCAACGCCGCCGGGCCGGTTCGGATGGTTGGAGAGCCAACTCGGGGAACCCGCCGCGCAGCGCAAGGTCGACATACGTCCGCAGATTGTGTTCTCCGCTTGCTGCGTGCAGTGAAGCGGTGCCGTCGGCGAAAACGCGATCGAAGAACGAGGGTGCAGACACATCTCCGACGAGTTCGCGCTGGCACAGCCCCCACTGAGTGAGCCGCACAATTCGCCCCGTGGCCGCCCATGAAGCCTGGAGCAGCTCAGCCCGAACGGACCCGGTGAGCAGGAATCGGCCAACACCGTCGTGATCGTCGACTGCCCGTTTTACCGCTGGAAGGACCTCAGCGACCATTTGCCACTCGTCCAACAGAACAGGCTGGTCAAAAGACGCGAGCAGCGTGTCGGGATCGTCACGGAATGGCGACGCCTCCTGAGGGCGGTCGAGCCGAACGACGCTCCGAGCGTGCCGACGCGCGGATGTGGTCTTGCCGCTTGCTCGCGGCCCGACCAACATCACGGCCGGTAGCGCCGCCATCAATTCCTCAATGACTGCGTCAATCAGTCTGGTTCGATACTGTTCGATTGGGCCAATATACCAGGGAATTATCGCTTTACCGGACCATTTGATATCGGTTTACCAGATTGTTTTATGACGTTTTGCCGAATCGAATTATGACGTTTTCCCACCAGAGCCGAAAACAGCGACAGATGGCGGGATCTGTCCTTCGACTGAACCGGCGGATCTCGGTCAATGAGTTGCAGGTATTGCAGGTGTGGTAGGTTGGGTGCGTGTCAGCACACGCAGTCGCAGAGATCCGCGCCGATGCCGCCGAGCAGACACGCGTCCATGCCGTCCTTGAACTGGTCGGCGGTGCGCGTCAGACTGTCGTCGTCGGTGTCGGCGACGAACAGCTCGAGTTGCCGCCATCGCTGGTTGAGGCGTTACTGGCAGCCGCTGACTCGCTCGACGTCGGTGATTCCGTGGCGATCATGAGCCAACAGGCCGAGGTGAGCCCGGCCCAGGCAGCCAAACTGCTCGGGGTTTCACGTCAATTCGTTGATCGCCTCGTTGGAGCCGACGTGTTGCCATCACGACGACTCACGAACAGTTCCTACCGGCGGATCCCGGTCCGCGCTGTGATCGAGCACCGGGCGACGCGGGAACGCAAGCGAGCAGGGATCGACACGATCATCAACGACGCCTTCACCGCCGGACTCCCCTACTGATCGTTGTCGCACTACCCCGTGTCCTACCGGACACCAATGTCTGTTACCCGATGTCTCTGCTCGATCTCGTCCTTCGCTGCGACGAGGCATCGCTGATCAGCGTCCTGTGGACCGAAGACCTGCTCGACGAACTGACCAGAACCTGGGTCGCGAAAGGGTGTTCGATCAGCGGTCACTGCGCAGCGAATCTGCAGGCATATTCGGAAGGCGTTCGTCGGGCACGATATTCCACGAGCAGAGTACGAGTCACTCATCTCTGCTATGCCGGGCACCGATCCCGACGACCACGTTCACGCCGCGGCTGCTGTGTCCCGTGCTCCGGTGACGCTGTTTACGAACAACGTCCGCGACTTCCCTAAGGGCCCGCTGGCCGATCTGGGCGTCTCCGTCGTCAAACCCGACGCGTTCTTCGTTGACCTCGCGGCCACACGACTCGCGGAGTTGATCGCTGTCGTGTCGGAGATGGCGACATCCCGTCGGCAACCACCGATGCGCTGCCTCGAACGGATCGCGTCGATCGCCCATCTTCTCTGACACGTCGCTGTCAGTCCGGCCTCGCGAGGACTCCTTGGTGCTGATCACTCGCCGATCAGGACTCGGGCATCTCGGCCGCAATGAGTCGTCTCAACGCACCGACGGTGGCAGCACCGACCCCGCTGCGCGTCAGCGTGAGGCAAGCCTGCCAGATGCTCGGCCTGGGCAGAACCTCGGTCTACCATCTCGTCCGGAAAGGCCAACTCAAGCCGGTCCGTATCGGCGGTGCTGTCCGTTTCAGCGTCGACCATCTTCGAGACTTCGTCGGCTCACACGCAACCGAGTGACACCCGCGGCACGAAGGATGCGCCCCAGCACGCGCAAATCCCGGCGGCTCCTCAAACGGAGGAGAACATCGGGACTACTTTCCTCGCCTACTAGCTCGGACGCTTTTCAGTCTGCCTGATTCGCCTTCGGACTCAACGTGGGCGATGGCTTGACCGCCAGATGGCCTTCCCCCACACGGGCCAGAATGGGACTTGGCGCATTAGATTTTTGCAGCCACCCCAGCTGAGCAGCTGCTTTATGTCCGTTTGGCGCATTGTGGCGCATGAGAACATCGACGGACAACGGCTCAGACGGTGTCTGGTTCGTTGGCTAAGTGTCCGCCGCCGCGGGCGAGCAGCCGACGATACTGGTCGATGGTGCGCGGCAGCACGCGGAGGTGAACGATTGTTCCGGCAGCCTTGTCGACTAAATCGACGACCTCGCAAACCGCAGGCGTCAAGGGCGAACCAGCGACGACGAATTCACCGGCGCGAATGATCGACGGATCTTCGGCCTCGTCAAGGAACGTCCACACCATACCGGTCTCGTCCTCACAGTTCAGATCTACTGGGATATCGATAATTGTCATGTCAGCCTCCTATCCGTCCTCCAAGCGTACGGGTTGCAAACAAACTCGCCGAACGCGGCAGCCAAGTCAGCCACGGCGTCGAGATCCGGAATGATCAAAGTGCGGTGGGGGCTCCCGCAAGGCGCCGCTAGGCGAGACTGCCCGACGACTCGGCCACAGCGTCGAAACGCTCGTCAGCACCTATGTTTGTGCGTTGGAGAATGAGTAAGCCATGGGCAACACCAAAATCGAACGGTTCCTCTCCGGTGACAGCGAAGTGTGATGCGTCAGACGAGTTCGAGGTCGAAGGTTGCACCATCGCGTTCGATGACGAGTGAGGCGTGCACACCGAGACCCTGGAGGTAAGACATCAGGGTGGATAGTTGGATCTTCTCCGGTGCCGACTCCATCCGCGAGATGTGGGACTGGCCGCGGCCGGTCGCTTGCGCGATCTGAACTTGAGTCACGCCAAGTGCCTCGCGGAGGGCAGCAAGATCTAGCGCCAACGCGTGAGCGTGAACCTTTTGCTGGCGGATCTTTTCAAGTCGGGCTTTGCCTTGCGCCGTCGGAACTAGTTCGTCGACGTCCAGGTCAACGGCGGCACCGTTCTTGGCGACGTCGATGAAGTCATGAGGGCTGAATTCTGTGGTCATAGCGTTCCTTTCATGTGGTCGTAAACGGCTCGCGCGACGGGCACAAAATCCATGTACCAGTCACGCCCGCTCGGCGCCTGATAACTGTCCTTGTCACGGATCACGCAAGCAAGCAAATCCGTGTCGCTGTGGAGTACGAGCAGACATCGAATCGTGTAGCGGCGACCGTTGATGGTCATCTGATTTCGCGTTTCCGTGAGGTCGCGACTACCCGCAATGTTATGATGCACTTCGGGCAGGACCGCCTGACGGCCGTACTGTTCGAGGTATTGAAGCGTGCCGATGACCTCTTCTCGAAGTTCTTCAGGGAGCGCAGCGATGTACTCCCTCACTTTTGGGTTGTACCGGATCGAACCCATCACCTCAAATATACACCCAAGTGAATATGTAGTCAAGTGAATAGCGAGTCTCATTGCATTCGATACGTTCATGGGACCTTGACTTAATTTAGTTCAGGAATACGCCCATGCCGCCGCGCTGGGCCGAGGTATTCACCCGCGCAAGCTAGCAGTGCGCCCCACAAGCCCTTCATGGAGCCCTGGGGCTCCGCGCTAGACGGCCGTGAAACGCTGGTGCCCCCGGCACGCCACCAATCGGTGCTGAATAAGTGAATGAGTGCGGCTGATCGTCCCCCCTGAGACACAATCGGCAGCGGAGCCCGCTGCTACTCCGGCGGTTCGCTACCCGCACGGCCCGATCGGAAGGTTTGCCTACGACTCGTAGGCAAAGTGCCGTTGGGTCACAACCAGACAATCTGGACAAACTCGAGTCCGGTTGCCGGGATGATCGAGCTGGCTCAAGATGTCGCCCGGTTTGCCAACGCTCATGGCGGAATCATCGTGGTCGGTGCCGAATCGAAGTAGGTCGAGGGCATTGCCACGATCAAGAAGGCGCGGGATCGATTCGCTCTCACCGCACGGGAGGTCCACGTTTGGCTTGCAGCTAGGTCGGCGGGCTGTAAGGGTCCGATGACTCATCTGCCAGCGAGACTGCAGAGTTCGTCGGCGCTGCACCGATGCGTTCATGGAGCCTTGCCTTGATCTGGTTCAGGAGCACCGCACGGGACCAGCCCGCCACGGCGGCTTGACCCGCGTGCCAGTCGCGCACCAGCTGATCGCTCGGCCGATCCATCAGGACGGTGAGGTGGCCCCACGGCAAAGGACGGTGTGGGATGCAACAGGTCCGGTCAGACGCGTTGAGAAGCGTTCGTCAATCGCTGCTGGCTAACTGGGCCAGGTAAGGGTCGTACGTGCACAAGGCCGTCGGCGGCGACGTCGATGACCTCGGCAATCGCGATGGCGGAGCCAGCACCGACAACGATCAATCGGCCCGGGACAACGATGGACGGGTCGGGTGCCTGGTCGAGGTACGTCCAGGGCAGCCCCGTTTCGTCTTCGGTGTTCAGATCGACGAACAGATCGACTTTCATGCTTCCTCCTGTCGGTAAGCCGGATTGCTGACGGTGCGATGGGCGACCGCTAGGAGACGGGCGACACCACTGTGAACATCATCGTAGAACGTGATGGTCACATGCGGACTTCGGTATGTCGGCACGACTTCGAATCCTGCGTCGATGACATCGGTGAGGCGGTACACGAACAACGTCGCGAAGGCATCAAGGCGGTCTTCGCCAAGGTCGAGCACTTCGTCGTCGGATCGGGCGTAGAAGGCTGAAAGCCCCGTACCGGCCCCACTGCTCGAAGCGACGGCGGAACAGTTCGGCTTGACGAAGCGACGTCTCTGGTTCGATCGTCGCGACACCCCGAACAACCAGCCACGCGTCCTGCGGGATCGCAGCATGGCGTATCCGCGGAAGGTCGACAGGGCGCTCACCAGACATCAGGCGATCCTACCGGTGCCGCGGATCACCGTCGTGGGTCACCCAGGACGCTGCAATCCGATCCCCGTGCGGCGGGCACGACAACCACGACGACTCGGCCATGACGAACGCCTCGCGATGGCCGCCGCCGCGACCGCAGAGAAATCACCCGACGACCCGGTCGCGATGTGGACACTAGACGAACTCGTCGATGTCCTCGCCGACCAACATGACATTGTCGTGTCCCGCTCGCAGCTCGGCAAGATCCTCGCCGCGATGGACATCGACCTCCGCAAAGTCCGCGGTTGGCTCAACAGGCGCGACGACCCAGACTTCTGGACCAGGGTTCGTGACGTCTGCGGTCTCTA
>JAYTKG010000033.1:0-3510 GCA_043730435.1 Acidimicrobiia bacterium
GCACTTCTTGCTTGGCCCGAGCCAACTCAGTGGGCGCAACCCAGCCAGCAGGGCGAGCGCGGCGAACAGACCGAAGGTCCCGACGTTGCTCGGCCGAAGTGTTGTCGCCCCATCAGCGAGAAAGATTTCGAGGGCGACAAACGCACCGACGACCAGTGCGATGTAGGCGACGAGGGCTGGTCGATAGCGAGCGGGCGGCGCGACGACTGCTGGTTCCGACGCACCGCACGCAACCTCGAGCGCGTCAGCCACGTCGAGGGGTCCGGCTAGCGGAGTCGTGATGGGTTTTGTGATTGGTTCTGTCACTCGCAGTACCTCCTTCTCGCAATCGATCGACCCTGTGGGTTCTATAAACGGCAGATCGGCGCGAAAGACGAGGAAAGGGTTTGGCAAGTTCGTCGCGAAGCTGTCAAGTGATCTTCTGCTTCCCGCCAAAAGCGGAATGTCTCAGCGTTTTCGGCGGCGGTGCTACGTTGGCGCGTACAACGTGCCGTTCAACACCCCGGGGGTTTCCATGCTGTTTGCCTTTGACAGTTTTTTCAGTCGCACTGGTCTTTCCAACTGGGGATTCCGGTGGTTGCACATCCTGGTCGGCATTATGTGGATCGGCCTGCTCTACTACTTCAACTTCGTGCAGGTTCCGGCGTTCGCCGAGTTCGAGCAGCACGATGGTGGGGCTCGCGCCCGTAACGTCGCGCTCGACAAGGTGGCGCGCCGCGCCCTGTGGTGGTTCCGCTGGGCGGCCGTTTCCACGTTCGTCACCGGCATCCTCATCGCGGTACTTACGCCCGACTATTTTGCCAAAGAAAACCAGAACTCGGGCTTCACCGCCATCTCGATGGGCATGTTGCTGGGCACCATCATGATGCTGAACGTTTGGGGCGTCATTTGGCGCAACCAGAAAACGGTTCTTGCCAATGCCGTGACGGTGCTTGGCGGCGGTGCCGCCAATCCTGATGCTGCAGGCGCAGGACGCAAGGCGCTTATGGCATCACGTCAGAACTCCATCTTCTCAATCTCCATGCTGTTCTTCATGGTGTTCAAGTCGCACGCACCGTACGCCGGTGGAACGCCCGGTGGCGGCAGCAAGGGTGCCTTCTGGCTGATCGGCCTCATCATCGTTGTCGTCATGGAGCTCAACGCTCTCGGCTTCATGCCGTGGAAGGTCGCTCCCAAGAAGGGCCTCAACATGATGTACGACAGCGTGCGAAACATGCTCATCAGCGCGTTCGGCCTGTGGGTCATCTTCCTGATCCTGTCGGAAGTGTTCCTCAACAAGACCTCCTGACACGACCCGTGAAGGGGCCGCCCAGCAGGGCGGCCCCTTCGTCGTTTTCGAACCGCTCGGCTATGCGACCGTAAGGGTGGCGTTCATGGAGGCTTTGTGGCCGGGGACGGTGCAGTACATCTTGTAGGTGCCGGCAGTGAGCGTGAATACCTCGCCCGTTTGACCGCCAGGAGCAACGACGAGTTCTGTGCCGACGCGGTTCCCGGAGCCGTCCTCGATCACAAGGTTGTGGGTCTGCTGGCCCTTTGAGAGATACGCGAGGGAAACGGTGCCGGCCTTAGCGGTGTACTCCGTCTTGTCGAACTTGATGTCTTGGCCGAGCACCGTGAGATCGGGTGTGGCGGGCACCGTGTTGTCGGTGGTCTTTTGCGCTGCTCCGCCGCAGGCGGCGAGGGAGGCAACGATGCCAAGACCGATGGCGAATCGGGTAACGGGGGTGCGTCGTGACGTCATGGCTATTTACGATAGCAAATACTTTCGAAATACACCATGCGGGACCTACGTTTCGTCAGGGCTCCAGACATAGACTTGAGGAATGTCCGATGAACTGCCTCAACCGTTCGGTCCCAATGCGTGGCTTGTCGAGGAGATGTTTGAGCAATACCGCTCCAACCCCACGACCGTAAGCGCGGCCTGGCAGGAGTTCTTTGCGGACTACAAGAGCAGCTCGCCAATGGGCGTACTGCCCCCTCCGCCGATTGATGCAACACCAGTCGCTTCGGCTGCGGCACCGGCCGCGCCAGCAATCGCCGAACCGCCCGCCGAACTCGGCGATCCGATCCGCGGCGTGGGTGCGGTCATTGTGGCCAATATGGAAAAGAGCCTCGAAGTCCCGACGGCCACCAGCTTTCGCAACGTTCCGGCCAAGCTGCTGGAGATCAACCGTCGGGTGATGAACGGCTACCTCGGTCGCAAGGACGGCGGCAAGGTCAGCTTCACCCACATCATCGGATACGCCATCGTGCGCGCCATCGCCGACACGGTCCCGGCCATGAACCATTCATACCTGGAAGGTGCCGATGGCAAGCCGCGCATCGTCCGCAAGACCGAAGTGAACATGGGCCTCGCGGTTGATGTGGCCAAGCCCGACGGCTCACGTTCGCTGGTCGTGCCGGTGCTGCGCAACGCTGCCGCGCTCGACTTCAAAGAGTTCCTTGGCGCGTACGAAGAGATCGTGCGCAAGGTGCGCACCAACAAGCTCGCGGTCACCGATTTTCAGGGCGCGTCCATCACGCTCACCAACCCCGGCACCATCGGCACCGTGCAGAGCGTGCCGCGTCTGCAGCAGGGGCAGGGCGTCATTGTTGGCGTCGGTACTATCGACTACCCCGCCGAGTGGCAGGGCGCCGATGAGCGTCAGCTCGCCGACATGGGTGTGTCAAAAGTCGTCACCATGACCAGCACGTACGACCACCGCATCATCCAGGGTGCCGAGTCGGGGCTCTTCCTGAAGCGCATCCACGAGCTGCTCGTTGGTGATCACGGCTTCTATCACGACATCTTCCGCAGCCTCGGTGTGCCCTACGAAGAGGTGCAGTGGCGTCGCGATGTCAGCCCGCTCAACCGGGAAGAGGCCATGCTGGCCAAGCAGATGCAGGTCGGGCAGCTCATACGCACCCACCGCGCTCGTGGTCACCTTATTGCCGATCTCGATCCGTTGAGCTGGAAAGAGCCCAAGATGCACGACGAGCTCGATCCGGCCACCTATGGCCTCACCATCTGGGACCTCGACCGAGAGTTCCTCACTGGTGGCCTTGCAGGCTATGACCGGCTGCCACTCGGCGAGATTTTGAAGGTGCTGCGCGACGCGTACTGCCGCGCCATCGGCATCGAATACATGCACATGCAAGAGACCGACAAGCAGCGCTGGTTGCAGGCCCGTATTGAGGGCGTGCCGTTCAAGTTGTCATCCTCCGAGCTGCGCTACCTGCTGTCGCGTTTGAATGCAGCCGAAGCGATGGAGAAGTTCCTGGGTACGAAGTACGTGGGCACCAAGCGCTTCGGTCTGGAAGGTGCAGAATCAGCCATTCCGATCCTCGACACCATTCTTGCCGCTGCGGCCGATGACGGGCTCGATTCCGCCGTGCTCGGCATGGCGCACCGTGGTCGACTGAATGTGTTGGCCAACATCATCGGCAAGAGCATGGGCACGATCTTCAAAGAGTTCGAGGGCTACGTGGCCCCCGATTCCGTGCAGGGCTCGGGTGACGTCAAGTACCACC
>JAYTKG010000034.1:0-3152 GCA_043730435.1 Acidimicrobiia bacterium
GTCGTGACGGCGCGGTTCCAAGGCCACCTGGTCATACAATTCGCGGCGTTGCTCGCGTCGATATCTCGATCTCGTACGAACCGCAATCGGACGGCAAGCCTGACCCCGGCGAGGTCGTTTGGCTATGGATTCCCTACAAGGAGGATGCGAGCATCGGCAAGGACCGGCCGGCGCTCGCTGTTGGTTGGGTTCCCTCGACGCCGCGCGACGATGTCGCAGTTGTTCCCCTCACCAGCAAATGGCACGCCGGAGTACTGCCGGTTGGTATCGGCTCGTGGGACGGCGGCCGTCAAAGGAGCTATGCAAAAGTGGATCAGATCTACGTGGTCGATCGCATCGATGTGCGCCGAGAGGGAGCCACTCTGGCGAAGCATGCGTTCGACCAAGTTATACGTGCGCTTACCGAGAGAAGTTCGTAATTAGGACCTATCAAGCCAGAATGCCCGGGACGGGAACGAAGTAGACGGTCCCGCTTATGCGTCCTTCAGACACCGTCGTTCTCGCCGACTTGCTGCCAAGGGCTTTACCGGCTCACAACGTCGTTCGGAAAGCACTCTGAAGGAAACGGTTCGAGCGAACAATCCTTCCTGACACTGTTCGTGTTTTGTTCAGTTGGATGTAACGAAAGCAGCAGGTTACGTTTCGTTCTTCTTCCTACGGTGAAGGGGTGAGAAAAACCACCCGCGAAAACTCTGATCAAAATTCACTTGAACTCGGTGACGATCCAACCCTGGGAGAGATCATCGATTACCGGTTGAGCCGCCGAGATCTGTTTCGGGTCGGGCTTGTTGCGACCGCTGCAGTGGCAAGTCCCGCGCTGCTCCGGCCGAACAACGCCGACGCGGCGGTTCGGACTCCCGATATTCCGGGCCTTCCGGGACTCGCCAAGAAACCTGCTGAATCAGCCGGATTCACGGCGATCGCGGCGCAAACGATCGCAGACGATGTGTTCCGCGTTCCCAGCGGCTATGAGACCCAAGTAATCCTGCGATGGGGCGATCCGATTGTCGCTGGGGCACCGGCCTTCGATCTCAACAATCAAAGTGGCGACGCCCAATCCAAGCAGGTTGGTTTCAACCACGACTTCCAGCACTTCTTCGCCGACGATGACACCAACACCCGCGGTGTGCTCTGGATAAACCACGAGTACACCACCGCTTCTCAAATGATTCCGGGGTACGACGTCAACACAACCGATCTCGCCAAGCTCAAGCGCTGGGTCGACATCGAGTTGGCCGCACACGGTGGCACGGTCGCGGTGCTGGCGTTGAATGGCGACAAGTGGGAGGTGGTCCCCGAAGCGAGGAACCGTCGGATCACTGCGTCCACGCCGATGATCATGTCGGGCCCCGCAGCGCAAGACGAGCGCCTGCGCGGCGAAGTCCTTGGCACGCTCAACAATTGTGCCGGCGGGGTAACGCCATGGGGTACCGTCCTCACCTGCGAAGAGAACTTCAACCAGTATTTTGCCAACGCAGGCAAGATCGTGGACCCTGTGACGCGCACGGTCCATACCCGCTACGGAGTGGTTGCGGGCGCGAGTCCGCGGGCGTGGGAGAAGGTCTATGACCGCTTCGATGCCGCGAAGAATCCAAATGAGCCGTTCAAGTACGGATGGGTTGTGGAGATTGACCCATCGGATCCGACAAGCAGTCCCATCAAGCGAACTGCGCTTGGGCGTTTCAAGCATGAAGCCGCAACGACAGTTATCGCAAGCACCGGGCAGGTTGTCGTGTATTCAGGTGACGACGAGCGATTCGACTACTTCTATAAGTTCGTGTCCTACGGAAAGTATGATCCTGTCAAAGGTAGGGAGAACGGCGCGTTGCTCGATGAAGGCACGCTCTACGTCGCCCGGATGTGGCCCGATGGCACTGGCGAATGGTTGCCCCTCGTCCACAACCACCAGCGGACCCGCCTCAATGCCGCGAACGGATTCGTGAACCAGGCCGATGTGCTGCTCCGGACCCGACAGGCTGGCGATACCGCTGGCGCTACGAAGATGGACCGCCCCGAAGACGTCGAGGCGAACCCGGCGACCGGCAAGGTGTACGTGACGATGACGAACAACTCGAACCGACGCACGACGGCCGTTGATGAGGGTGAGCGAGCAGCGAACCCCCGCTTCGATCCTCGAGACGGCAACCGGACCGGCCACATCATTGAACTCAGTGCCAAGGGTGGCGACCATGCGAACCTTCAGTTCACGTGGGAGATATTCATGCTCGCCGGCGATCCCAACAAGTACAAGCTTGCGACTACGGTCATGGAAGCTGCAAGAACTACGGGCACTTACTACGCTGGATTCAGTGGAGCTGTGTCGGCGATCGGCTCGCCCGACAATGTGGCGTTCTCGCCCGATGGTCTGCTATGGATCGCTACCGACGGGGCGCCGAACAGCATTGGCTACAACGACGCACTTCACTGCGTCCCGGTAATCGGACCGAACCGTGGTCAGGCGAAGCAGTTCTTGAGCGTGCCCGCAGGATCAGAATGTTGCGGGCCGACCTTTAGCGCTGATCAGAAGTTCTTGTTTGTTGCTGTGCAGCATCCTGGCGAAGATGGTGCACTGAAACGAGCTGGTGACCCGACCTCGAATGAACAGAGTTCGTGGCCCGACGGCGCCGGTAATGCCCCGCGTCCGGCAACGGTTGTGGTGCGCCACGGCGATGGAAGGACCATCGGGTCCTAACCGTAGTAATCCTCGCTAGCTGTGGTGACCCTCTCGGCAGGCGGCGTAGAGCTGCTCCTTGAAGCGGCTCTCGTCGGCCTGCCACACGACGGTCATCGCAACCCCCGGTTCCGACGGGTCGAGAACTTCGCACCAGCCCCGTTCATCGATCCCGTCCATATGTACACGAAGGATCTCGACGGAGCTCTTCGTGGCGATGGATGGGTCGATGGCGATGCTCATGGCGATGGGGTCCGGCAGGTCGTAACCAGCGAGGCCGTGGGCCACCGCGTACTCGTTCACGGCCCGGTTGATCTTCTGGACGAATGATCCCAGGTTCCCGAATTCAGGCAGTGAATGCTGCTCTGTCGGGGTCATAACTGCGTACAGGCGGGAGATGTTCCAGCCGATCATCGTCTTTTCGCCGGGTGAAGCAAAAACCTGGGCCGCAGCTTCGGGGTCGCACCACACATTGAACTCC
>JAYTKG010000035.1:0-2589 GCA_043730435.1 Acidimicrobiia bacterium
GGCCAGCAGCCGAGGCGGCGTCTATTCGCTCCGTTCAGTTGGTGAGCTTGTCAGCCCGCATGGCGACGGTGGTCGTGGTGCTTTCGAACGGTCAGGTCGAAAGCGAGATGATCGAACTCGCGGATGAGATCAGCGCGGCCAAGATCGATGCGGCCAGCGCCAAGCTTTCCAGTCACGCCATCGGGCGCACGCTCGAATCGATGGGCACCGTGTCCACCACCGGTGACGCGGAGGTCGATACCGTCGCTAACGCGTGCGTGCGGGCCTTTGCGACATCTCGTCGCCAGCCGGCTGACCTGGCCTTTGTCGGTGGCGCGTCACACCTGGCGCAGGCCTTCGACGCCGTTGATGTTGTGCGCAACGTGCTGCAAGCGCTTGAGCATCAGCACCTGGTTGTCGGACTGTTGCGCAGCGTGCTTCATCGTGGCCTGTCGGTAGCTATTGGGGCCGAGCACGGTGTGGAACCGCTGGCCGCCTGTGCCGTGGTGGTGAAGCCGTATGTTGTCGAAGGGGAGCCAGTCGGTACGATTGGTGTCCTCGGGCCCACAAGGATGAATTATCCGCGTGCGCTCGCGGTCGTTGAAGCGGTGAGCGAACAGCTCGGCCGTACCCTCACGGAAAACTGACACCCCCTTGGCCGACTTTTACGCCCTCCTCGAAGTACCCAAAACGGCCAGCGCCGAAGAAATCAAGAAGGCCTACCGGCGGCGCGCTCGCGAGCTGCACCCCGATCAGAACCCCGACAATCCTGCCGCCGAAGACCAGTTCAAGGAATTGTCCCGGGCGTACGAAACCCTGTCGGACCCAACAGCCCGCCAGCGCTACGACCAATACGGCGAAGCCGGTGTCGGTGGCAACGGCGGCGGGGGAGCAAGCGACTTCTCGGGCGGCTTCGGCGACATTTTTGACGCCTTCTTCGGCGGCGGAAATCCGTTCGGCGGTGGTGGCGGAGGCCCCGCTGGCCCGCCAAGAGGCCAAGATATTGAGGTCGTGGCCGAGATTGATTTCGACGCCGCTGTGTTCGGAACGGCGCACCCCATCACCATCCGCACGGCTATCGCATGTGAGCCGTGTGGCGGCTCCGGCGCAGGTCAGGGAACCAAACCGGTCACCTGTGTTGAGTGTGCAGGCATGGGTCAGGTGCGTCGGGTGCGTCAGAGCATCCTTGGCCAAATGGTCACCGCTGCTCCCTGTACACGGTGCAGCGGTATGGGTCAGGTCATCGTGACGCCGTGTGCGACGTGCAGGGGTGAAGGCCGATCGGTCGAGAACATCACGCTCACTATCGACGTGCCGGCCGGTGTCGATTCCGGTTCCACCCTGCGGCTTTCCGGTCGCGGCGCGGTTGGCCCTCGGGGCGGATCCAAGGGCGATCTGTATGTCCACCTTAAGGTCCGTCCCCACGAGCGTTTCGTGCGCGACGGTGACGACCTTGTCGCTCGGGTTCCTATTTCCATCGCTCAGGCCACGCTCGGTACCAACGTGTTGTTCGAGACGCTCGATGGCCCCGAGAACCTCAGCGTTCCCGCCGGCACCCAACACGGCCGTGAGTTTCGCCTGCGCGGCCGTGGTGTGCCGCATGTGCAGGGCAAGGGTCGTGGTGACCTGCGGGCGGTCGTCGCAGTCGACGTGCCAACCAAGCTCACCAAAAGCCAGGAAGAGTTGCTGCGCCGCTTTGCCGAGGACGCCGGTGAGGACGTCGCGCCCGCCGACGACACCCTTCTCGGCAGATTGAAGTCGGCTTTCCGGTGACCGCTGGGCCAGCTTCGGCCCGAGCAGCCGCCCATGTACTCGTCCACAACGTCGAGCAGCCTGAACTTCGCGCTGCTGATCGCCACCATCTTGAGCGGGTGTTGCGATTGCGGCTCGGAACGGAGATTACGGTTGGCGACGGCCTTGGTGCCTGGCGAGTGGTGAAACTGGGGTCAACGCTCGATCCGGTCGGACCGGTTCTGCATGTGGCCGAAGAGACGCATCCGATTTCCATCGGTTGCGCGCTCACCAAGGGGGACAAGCCGGAGCTGGCCGTGCAGAAGCTCACCGAGCTTGGGGTCGACCGCATCCTTCTCTTCCCATCAGCACGCTCGGTGGTCCGTTGGGATGATGGCCGCGCCGAGGCCAACATGGAGCGACTACGACGAGTGGTGGATTCGGCGGTGTGCCAGTGCCGGCGGGCGTGGTCACCAACCGTGACGTACCTTTCGAGTTACTCCTCAGCAGTCCTGTTGACCGGCGTCGCCCTCGCCGCTGCCGATGGTGAGAAGTATGATCCCGATCGCCATCAGGTGATCCTTGTTGGCCCTGAAGGCGGATGGAGCCCGGAAGAACTCGCTGTTTCCGTGCCCAGAGTGGTGTTAGGACCGCACATCCTGAGAGCGGAGACGGCAGCTTTGGCGGCCGGTTCGGTCGCTTGCGCAGCTCGGTACTACCGCACGTAGTTCAGAAGTCCTATTATTCGTGATGTGCCGCATATCTCATCACCCCTGAATCCCACTCGGAGCGGTTTTTTCCTGCTCTGTTTACGGTCAACACCTCCCATTCTCTCGACCGCCAACGTTACGGTAGGTGACTAACGATGCTTGAACCTTC
>JAYTKG010000036.1:0-2021 GCA_043730435.1 Acidimicrobiia bacterium
GCTGATCCGGTGACGCGCAGGTGTGCGGTGACCGACAGTGCGTAGCGGGAGTGGTCGTCGAGCCAGGTGAGGATCTCGACATCGATGCCGGTGGCGAGACGGTAGTGGGTGAAGTCGGCTTGCCAGGTCTCGTTGGGTTGGTCGGCTTGGAAACGGATGTATGACGAGCGCGGTCGCTTGTTCGGTTGCGGGGTGACGAGCTGGTTGCGAGTCAGTGTGCGAGCGATCGTCGAGACCGACACGGCGACGCGATGGTGGTGCTCGAGGTGCCAAGCGATGGTGTCGGGGCCGGCGTCAAGCCCTTCGGCGACGAGTTGTCGGCGGACCTCGATGATCCGCTCGATGACCGCCGGCGCGATCGCGGTCGGGGTTGTCTTGGGTCGTCGCGACCGTGGCTCGAACGCGATGTCGCCCTCGGCGCGGTAGCGGGCGACGAGTTTGCTGACCCAACCCTTGGACACCCCATATGCCCGGGCAACGTCGGCCTGGGAACGGCCCTCGAGTAGGACAGCGGTGATCACCAGACGCGCTTTGGACATCCGAAAGCGTCATCGGCGCGACCCACACCTGTCCGCGATGTCTCGCGACATCGTTTCCTATGTCTTGAGAGACCCGTTTCCTATGTCCTGACTCACGACACTGTCAGCCCGACGAGAAAGTCCAGGTAAGAGCGGGAACCCGCTGGGCATCACTGCTCCATTCCACGAAGGCCTCAACATTGCGCTCGACGATACGAGTCCTAGCGCTGCGTCCGATCCGGAGATAGTTACCGTTCGGGTCTGTCAGGGTGAACTCGCGCATTCCCCATGGCTGGTCGGCTATTGGAGTGACAGGGAGTCCTGCCGCTGAAAGTCGCGAGTGCCATTGGTCTGCGTCGTCGGTGATGATGTAACAGCCTGCACCGTTGTTTGCCGGGTCGATTCGCTTATTGAGGTCGAGGTCGAACGCGCTTGCGCCGGCATAGCGGACGAACGCGAATCCGCTGTCATAGGGGTCCACCTCGAAGCCCGCTGTCTCGTAGAAGGCGATCGCTTCGGCCATCACCCTGACCGGCAACGTCGGGGTCACATCCAGAATCCCGGTGCGCTGGCCGAGCCAGGCGATGCAGTCCGGACAGATCTTGATGTCATCGTGGCATTGCAGCCCAGCCAGCGTTGCCGGGTCGCGGTCCAAACCACAGCATGAGCACGTCACTGTTGCCCTCCGTTCGTGTCTTGGGTCTTCTCGCCCGTGAAATCGAGCGGCCAGACGATCATCTGCGGTTCCCGCCGCGGGCCGTGAGCACCTCTCGCAACTGCCCCTCGGAAGGCGCACCGGCGAGGCCGTTCTCGGTCCGATAGACACGACAGGACAAGCCCACCGGTTCGTCACCGCTAGCGAACGGATCGTCGTCATCGATCAACACCGTTGGTGACCCTCGGAACTTCAACCGTTCTGCATCCTCGACGGTCTCGATCTTGCGACGATCGAGCTCGAAGCCGATCTCGCCAGCCAGCGACTCAAGCCGCGCGTTGGTCGATTGCCAGTTCGGGCATCCGTCGAAGTACACCAACGTGACCTTCATGACATGCTCCCCTTGTCGCTGTTGACCGTAACGCCGGCTTGCTCCAGCCCCCACCACGAGCGCATGGTGCTCAGTGAGAATACGAAGCGCCACCGCCCAAGCGGGTAGAGGTTTAACGCGTTAAACGTAAGTTCCTGGAGACGAGCTGACTCGGCGGACTGAGCGGACGAAGCGGCGGGGGAGAGCCTGCGTAGCGGACCACAGCGGGCTGGGCGGACTAGTTACATCTCCTTTCTTTTGCCAAGGTGAGGGTCGCGGGTTCGAATCCCGTCGTCAGTACCTCTGCGCCCACCTCTGCGCCCACCATCTCGGAAGGACACGAGGGTGCCCGGCTCCGGCGCGTTCCACCATCTGTTGCCAAGCTTCGCGCGGCTTGAGCGCGTTTCCCGCTCGGGCATAGGGTGCGCGCATGGCGACCTGCCCGACTTGCGAGCACCAGAACCGCTACGCCGCGAAG
>JAYTKG010000037.1:0-14559 GCA_043730435.1 Acidimicrobiia bacterium
GAACAGAGGAACGTAATGATCGGCTTCGCATCGGTAAGTACCCGCCGTACTTCGGTGAGGTCGAGCGAAAAGTCGGCCGCCCGTGCACCTTCCACCACCGTCGCTCCGCTGATGCGAGCGAGGTGGGCGTGCAGCTGATAGGTGGGCTCGAAGGTGGCGACGGTGCGACCGTGCCCGGCGTAGGTAAGCAGCAGGGTCTGCAAAACTTCGTTCGACCCGTTGGCCACGAAGACTTGATCGAGCCGTACACCGAGGTGTTCGGCCAGCACGGCGCGCAACTCGGTGGCGGCACGATCGGGATAGCGGTGCCACTCAACGCGCGACATCTCGGCCGCCAGAGCGTCGCGCCACGCGGCCGGTGGCGAGCCCGGAGCTTCATTGGTGTTGAGGCGTACCGACACATTCACCTGGGGTGAGTGATAGCCCTCAAGTGCCTGCAGATCATCGCGAACGGGGATGGGTGTCATTGCGACCTCAAACGATCTTTGATCGAGTCGGCGTGGGCGGGCAGTCCCTCGGCTTCAGCCAGTGCAATCACGTGGTGGCTGACGGCTCGCAGGCCGGTTTCGGTGGCGGACACGACGTGCATGTGCTTTTGGAAGTCGCTCACCGTCAAGGCGCTGGCGAAGCGCGCCGTACCGGATGTGGGCAGTACGTGCGACGGGCCGGCGATGTAGTCGCCGAGTGACGCCGGGGTCCACGGACCGGTAAAGATCGCGCCGGCATTGCGGATGAGCGCAAGCAAGGCTTCGGGGTCCTCAACCAGCAGTTCGAGGTGCTCGGGGGCGATGTGGTTCGAGACCTGCGCGGCTTGCTCGGGGCCGTCGACGAGCGCTACGTAGCCGCGCTGAGCAAAGTTGGCTTCGAGATCGGCTCGTCGGGGCGAGGCCGCAGTAATGGCAGTGATCTCAGCCACCACCGAGCGGGCAACGTCTTCGTCCCAGGTGATAAGCCAGGCCGCGCCATCAGGACCATGCTCGGCCTGCAGCACCACATCGAGCGCCGCGAAGCGCGCTGGCACCGACGCATCGGCGATAACCACAACTTCGCTTGGTCCGGCAAACGAACTCGGCACCCCAACGAGGCCCTCTCCGGCCACCAGTCGTTTGGCCACCGACACGTACACATTGCCGGGACCGACCAGCACGTCGACCGGTGCAATCGACTCCGTGCCGTAGGCCATGGCAGCAACGGCTTGCGCTCCGCCGACGCGGTACACCTCGTCGACACCCGCGATGGCGGCCGCGGCAAGAATGGTGTCGGACGGCATGCCGGTCGCCCGCTCCGGCGGTGTGCACATCACGATCTGGCCAACACCGGCCACGCGGGCGATGCTGGCCGTCATAATCACGCTGGACGCCAGCGGAGCCTTGCCGCCGGGTATGTAACAGCCGGCTCGCGCCACGCCTACTGCCGAGCTGCGCAGTCGCACGCCGTTGTCGACGTAGTCAATCGGTTGGTGGAGCTGCGCCTGGTGATAGCGCGTGACCGACTCATGAGCGGCTTCCAGCGCCTCACGGAGTGATGTAGGAATGCGTTTAAGCGCAGCGGCGCAATCGGCCGGATCGACACGAAGCACTCCCAGATCGACACCATCGAACGTGCTGGTGAAGCGAAGCACGGCGGCGTCGCCCTCGTCGCGTACAGCCATGAGGATTGCCTGCACCGCCGCTACTGGCTCCGTTCCACCCCCGCCTGGCCGAGGAAGGAGGGACGCGACATTGGTGGTTCCGCGGAGGTCAAGAGAGCGCAACATGCGTGCGGCAGGCTAATCCGGCGCAGCGGGAGAACCGAAGTGGGTTCTGCGCAGCGGCCGAATGAGAGACTTCCTGATGATGACCTTGAGCCGAGATACCGCCATCCTCTCCTCGCTTTCGACCTCGCTCGGTGACTGCGAGTCTCGCCTGGCCGAGCTCGCCACGCGCCATGACGACTCCGATCGCGACGATCTGGTCAGCGCGCTGCATGAAGCCGAACGTCTGGTCCGGTCGGCCGAGCGTGAAGTGCGTCGAGCCCAACGACTGTTGCGCTAGTTGCGTGCAGTTCGGCAGCCCTAAAGCTCGAAAAGACCGAAAAATGCGGCGACGGCCCCTTGCGGGGCCGTCACTCGCAGCGACGCCAAGCGGCGGATCTCGGCGTCGCCCTCAAACTAGGTGGCGGGAACCTAGTTGGTACTGATCAGTATAAGGGTCGAACGACCTAGGAAGTCAAGCACTTCTCGCTCAAATCGGTCAAGAATCGGTCAAGTGACAATAGGCCGAACGACCTATCCACTCTCCGTGAGCCCAAACGGGCCGAATTTGGCGCATTTCTGCAACATCACGCACGGCGAGAAATACGAACACGTGCCCCAGTCGCTTCCCCTGTCAACGTCGGGATCGATGCCCGCCCGGCCTATCGCTGGTCGAGAACCATGAGCACTGCTTTGTGAATGAGTTCATGCACGACGACGTTGTCGTCGCGCGTCGTGCGCAGGTGCAGCATCACCGGGCCAGGCGTCTGCGTGGCCCGTTGGATCGCTGGTAACAGGTCGGTGACATCGTCTATGGACCAGACCGGCACACCGTGCACGCCGGCCAACCCGGCGATGCTCACGCCGTGGGGCGTGCCGAAGACCTGCTCGAATCGTTCCGTCGACAGCGCCGAGCGTTGGGGGAGGAACGAAAAGATGCCGCCACCGTCATTGTCGATGACGACGATGGTGAGGTTGAGCGTGCGATCAACCAGACCGAGTAGGCCATTGGTGTCGTGGAGGAAAGCAACATCGCCAATGAGCAGTGTGACCGGACGGCCGGGGTCGGCCAGCGCGACGCCTACCGCAGTTGAAGTAACGCCGTCGATACCGTTGGCGCCCCGGTTGGCGTACGTGTGCAACCCGTCCCGCGGCGCGGCATACCACTCCACATCACGGATGGGCATGGACGATGACACCACCAGCGCGGCGCTCTGCGGCAAAGCAGCCACCACGTCGCGGGCGATCTGTGGTTCGCTGAGACCTCGGTGTTCGCTCAGCACCAGATCAACCGCTTCAGTCGCCCGCTCCCCCGCCCGATGCCAACGAGTGAGCCAGGGTGTGTTCCTGGCACCGACGGAACGGCCAAGCAGTGCCGTCGCCAGATGCTCGACGCTCACTTGGATGCGGCAACCCACCTGATGGTCGGGGTCAATCCAGGTTGCGGTCTCATGCACCTGAATATGAAATGCGCCAGATGCCGACAGCCACTGGCCGGTCACTTTGGACGAGAGCGGTTTGCCGATGTGCAGCACAACTTCGGGGGTGTGGTCACTGGCGAACCGAGGGTGACGCAACACTTCATCGAACGCCGAGATCACATTCGCGTGCGTCGTGCGGCAACCCGAACGTTGGTCGGCCAGCACGGGCCAGCCCAGGTCGGCGGCCAGGTCAAGAATAGCCGGGTGACTTCCCTGGCCCGCCACGATGACGCCGCGATGGGTATCGAGCCGCGCCGCCAGCATGCCAAGTTCGGCCTCAGGAAGAACCGCATGTGGGTGGACAACGAGTTGGTCGACGATCGGAGGAAGCGGTGCGGCGTCGCCGACAAGCGGCTCCCTGAAAGGCAGATTGATGTGCACCGGGCCGGGTGAGGTGCCGGTTGACATTTCCCATGCTCGTGTCGCTAGCGCCCGCCATGTGTGGGAAATGGCGGCATCGGGCACACCTGGGTCGGTGAACCAGCGTACGGCCCCACCGAAGAGGCGGGTCTGGTCAATGGTTTGCGCGGCGCCGACATCGCGCAGTTCGGGCGGACGATCGGCGGTGAGTACAATCATCGGCACATCATCCTGGTGCGCTTCCACCACCGCTGCGTGGAACTCGGCCGCAGCAGTACCGCTGGTGCACAACAGCAGTGCCGGATGGCCGGTTGCCCGTCCGATGCCGACTGCTGCGAACGATGCGGACCGCTCGTCGTGAAACACGTGGACCGCCAACTCGTCGCGGGCGATGAGCGCAAGCACCATCGGCGTAGAGCGAGAGCCGGGGGCGATAACGGCGTGACGGACACCACGGCGTATCCATGTGTCGACAAGGGTGGCGCAGAAGGTCGCGGCCGGGGTGACGGTCATTGTCCCCATTGTCGCAGCGTAGGGTGGGGATGTGCGTGTTGAGATCTGGTCAGACGTCGTGTGCCCGTGGTGCTACATCGGCAAACGCAAGTTCGAAGCGGCCATGGCCAGCTATCAAGGTGACGAATCCTTCGACATCGTGTGGCGCCCATTCCAGCTCGACCCAACCGCGCCGAAGGGCACCGCCCAGCCGGTGAAACAGGTCTACGAAAAAAAGTTTGGCGGCCCCGAACGCGCCGCGGAGATCATCGAGCACGTCTCCTCTGTTGCTGCCAGCGTCGGTCTCAACTTCGATATGGACCGTGCCGTGCGTGCCAACACGATGGATGCGCACCGCCTCATTGGCTACGCACTTTCCACTCATGGACCGGCCATGCAGTCGGCCGTGAAGGAGCGCTTGATGCAGGCGTACTTCACCGAAGGGCGCAACATTGGCGACGCGGCGACACTCGCCTCGCTGGCCGTCGAGGTTGGGATGGATCATGACGCGGTTTGCCTGTTCTTGGCATCGGACGACGGCACGACGGAATTGGCGGCAGAGCTCGAAGAAGCACTGGACATCGGCGTCACCGGCGTGCCCCACTTCGTGTTTGATGGGCGGTGGGCGATCCCCGGTGCGCAGGATCCCGAGCTCTTCTTGCGGGCCTTCCAGCGGATGGCCGACCTCAAGACCAGTGAGGCCAAGGACGCGGCCGCTCTGCCCGAAGGCGACGCCGAGGCCTGTCGTATGGATGCGCGTCCGGAGTCGTGAACCGGGTCGATCTGTTTCCAGAATCGGGCGGCGATGGGCCCAAAGTCATTTTGCTGCACGGCTTCACCCAAACGCTGCGTTCGTGGGACACGATCGCCGCTGATCTGCGAAAGGACTTTCGGGTGTGCACCGTCGACGCTCCCGGCCATGGCCGAGCGGATCAGGTGCATGTCGACCTTCCCACCGCGTCACTGCTCTACGCCGCAACCCTTGGCCGAGGCACATACATCGGCTACTCAATGGGGGCGCGACTCGCGCTGCACATCGCGCTCGAGCAGCCGTTCGTGGTGGAGCGACTTGTGTTGTTGGGCGGCACCGCAGGTCTGGTATCCGACGAAGAACGAGCCGCCCGTCGCCTTACCGACGATGCGTTAGCCGACACGATCGAACACGATGGCGTTGGCGCGTTTCTTGACCGCTGGCTGGCCCAGCCCATGTTCGCCAACGTGCCTGACGACCGTGCCGACCGATTGCGGAACACTGCGGCCGGTCTGGCCACCTCGCTTCGGTTGGCAGGCACCGGAGCGCAAGACAACCTGTGGGACCGACTCGGGGAACTCGCTATGCCCGTCCTGGTCATGGCCGGGGAGCACGACACCAAGTTCACCGACATTGGTCATCGGATGGTCGAAAGCATCGGCCACAACGCCACCTTCGCCACGGTGCCGAACGCCGGCCACGCCGCCCACCTCGAACAACCATCAGCCTTTCTGCCCATCGTGCGCGAGTGGCTGGGAAGATGAGCCGTGGCCCTTTGGTTGGGGCCAGCAATAGGTCGGGACTCGCCCCCGAACCATGTTGTGATGTACCGCATCTTTGCGACTTTTCCTACGCGGCAAGAGGCGGCTGAAAGCCCGAAATCTCCGGATGCGGACGTCTCGCAGTTACGAGAGCCCTGATGCGAGACGAAAAGTCGCAAAGAAGCGGACCAGAACCAGCCGCCACATCGGTGGCGATCGCCCCGCCGGTTTTCGGGTTCGACCGTGGGAACGACGACCCTCTTTCGAGAAGGTGTGCAGCTACGCGCTGATCACGATGCCGAGGGTAAGCAACAAGCCGAACGCGAGTTGGAGTTTGCCCGTGCCACCGAGCACGGGGATGAGGTCCTTACCGAGCGCGCCGCGCATCACCGTAAGGATCGGCGTAAGGGACACCGGCAACGCAACGATGCTGAGCGCGCCGAGTGGACGCCACAAAGCCGTCAACACCCCCAACACGAACGCGGCAGCGATGAGCGTCCGATAAAACTCCCGCGTCCTCGGATCCCCGAAGCGCACCGCGAGGGTCTTCTTTCCGGCGACGGTGTCACCGGGAATGTCGCGCAGGTTGTTGACGACCAGCAACGCACATGACAGGCAGCCCATGGCCGCTCCGGCCACAATCGACAGGCCGGTGATGCGATGCAGTTGCACATAGGTGGAGCCCACAGTGGCGACCAAACCAAAGAACACGAACACGAACACTTCGCCCAGCCCGAGGTAGCCGTAGGGCTTCGGCCCCCCGGTGTAGAACCATCCGGCGAGGATGCTGGCCGCGCCGACCGCGAACAACTCCGGCCCGACAGCGAGCGCCAAGGCGCCACCGGCAATGCCCGCCACACCGAACGCCGCGAAGGCCGCGAGCTTTACGGACTTGGCTGACTTGAGGCCCGACCCGACAAGGCGAATCGGCCCGACGCGCACATTGTCGGTTCCTTTCACGCCATCGGAGTAATCGTTGGCGTAGTTGGTGGCGACCTGCAACGCAAGCGCAACGACGATCGCCGCGGCGACCCGCCACCACACCAAGCCACCGGCTCGTTGACCGACGGCGCAGGCCGTGCCAACTACGACCGGAACAATGGAAGCCGGCAGCGTTCGCGGCCGCGAACCGGCCGCCCATGCATTCATTGCGCGGCCCATCTATCGTTCAACATCACACCAGAGCTTCGCAGCATCCGCCGCGAGCGTGCCATTGGGGGTCATGTATGGGAGCAGAACTGTGGCGTCAGGGTCGCGCCGTCGGCCTATTCACACCCATCGATCCGGTTCTGGCGTAAGGCATGCGCAACCTGGTGGCGTTGGCGATGCCGGGTGGCGCCGGTTTCGTTGACGCGCTGCAGCGCATCTGGGGTGATGGCGACGCTGTCTTCCCTATCGACCTCCGTCTGCCGAAGCCCGCTCGTGACCGAGTGCTTCAGGCCATGGCTCCATCGGCGGTCGTGGATGACTCGGGCGAACGCACCACGGTGTCGGGCGCTCGACCGATAGAGGAGGGTGATGCGCTTGTGGTGGCCACAAGCGGCTCGTCGGGCGAGCCCAAAGGGGTCGTCCTCACCCACGATGCCGTGCGAGCCAGCGCGCTTGCAACCACGAAATGGATCGGACGCGACCCGGGCGATCATTGGCTGGCGTGTCTTCCGCTCGCCCATGTCGGCGGGTTGTCGGTCATCACCCGAGCGCTCGCTATAGGCATCAAATTGACGGTGTTGCCGAAGGTCGATCCTGATGAGATTCGAGCGAGCAGGGCAACACTCATTTCGCTGGTTCCCGCTGCCCTCGACCGAGTGGATATCGGTCAGTTTCGTCGTATCGTTCTTGGTGGTTCTCGACCACCGCCCGACCGACCGGCCAACAGCGTTGCGACCTATGGCATGACCGAGACCGGCAGCGGGGTTGTGTACGACGGTTACCCGCTCGACGGTGTCGAGCTACGGATTGTGGGGGGCCACATCGAGGTGCGCGGACCAATGCTGCTCCGTGCCTACCGCAGCGGCCACGACCCCAAATCAGCCGGCGGTTGGCTGCCGACAGGCGATCTCGGAGCCCTAGCCGATGACGGCGGGCTCACAGTGTTCGGGCGCGCAGGAGACCTCATCATCACCGGCGGAGAAAACGTGTGGCCGGAGACGGTAGAAGCCGTGCTGTTGCGGCACCCGGCGGTGGCTGATGTTGCCGTTGCCGGTGTGCCCGAGGCTCGGTGGGGGCAGGCCGTCACCGCCGTTGTCGTGCCAGCCGATAAAGCAGAATTACCGACGCTCGATCAGCTGCGCGACTGGGTGAAGGCCGAACTGCCCGCCTTCTGCGCACCGCACACCATGTCGCTGGTGACCGCTCTCCCCCGCACCGCGCTTGGCAAGATTCAACGAGCCGCATTAGCTGCACTCGTCGTCTAAGACCGGCTGGCTCAGACAGCTAGTCGGGTGAAACGATCGATTTGTAGATGTCCAGGAGCCCGGTGAGCGGAAAGAAGCGGAGCCGGCCTCGCTATGCAGTTGGCGTCGACGCCGACGTTCACTACGACTTCGCTCGCATCGACCGACGCAGCCACCAATTCTGTTTAAGTCCGTCAGGGTAAACGTACAGTCTGAGCTCACCAGCCGTTCCCGGCGAGGGTGAACTGTGACTGATCATTGACCCTGACGGGCCCAACGCAAAACATTCGCCGCAACCCGCTGCCCGAGCCCGCCTCTCCAGAGAGAACGACGTACTTATTAGTCTCCTAGCGGCCGCCGCCGACGTCGAGGATGGCGCCGGTGGTGTAGCTGGCAGCGTCCGAGAGTAACCAGACGATGGCGCCCGCGATTTCACCGGCAGTGCCCGGTCGTTCCATGGGGATGAGTGAACTCACTCGCCAGGCTCGATCCGGTTGGCCGCCGCTGGCGTGAATATCGGTGTCGATCACGCCGGGCCGCACCGCGTTGACCCGAATACCTTCGGTTGCGACCTCTTTCGACAAGCCGACGGTCATGGCGTCGATCGCTGCCTTCGATGCCGCGTAGTCGACGTACTCCCCCGGCCCTCCAATGGCGGCCGCACGCGAAGAGATGTTCACGATCGAGCCGCCTGCACCACCGTGCAGGGTGGACATGCGAAGCACAGCTTCACGAGCGCACAGCAACGACCCGCGCACGTTCACCGCGAACAGTCGGTCAATGCGTTCGACCGAATAGCTATCGACCCGGCTCTTGGGAGCCACGATGCCAGCGTTGTTCACCAAGGCTGACAGCACGCCGAGCTCGGCATCAACGCGGGCGAACAGTGCCAGCACCTGATCTTCCTCAGACACGTCACCCTGCACAGCAACCGCGTGTGCACCGGCCGCCCGACACGCGGTAGCGACGCTCTCGGCTGCATCAGCGTCACGGGCGTAGTTGATCGCCACGTCGTAGCCGTATTCGGCCAGCATCACGCCTGTTGCGGCGCCGATACCGCGTGACCCGCCGGTTACCAGAACGACGGGTCGGGTCACGACATTGCACCACCGCGAACGCCAGCACCGCCATCGATCACATGGGTGTCGCCAGTCATCCAACTGGCCGCGTCGCTGGAGAGGAACAGCGCGAGGTTGGCGATGTCCTGCGGTTCTCCCAGCCGCTTGAGCGGCATTTGCGCCGCGAGCTTTTCGCCGAAGTTGTCGACCAACAGTTTGGCGAAATCGGTCTTCACCAGACCAGGCGCAATGCCAACCACGCGGGTCGGCCCGAGTTCGCCGGCGAGCTGACGGGTGAGGTGAATGATGGCTGCCTTGGTGAGGTTGTACACACCAAGTCCGGGTTCAGCGCGAATACCACCTACGGATGCAATGTTGATGATGACGCCGGCGTGATCCTTCATGCACGCCTCCCACACGGCCGTCGCCCAGAACAGGGGGCCGCGCAGGTTGACCTCGAAGGTCTTGTCGAACTGACTTTCACTCACGCCCAGAGTGGCACCGTAATAAGGGCTCGTGGCCGCGTTGTTCACCAGAATGTCAATGGCGCCGAACCGTTCGATGGTGGCAGCCACGCAGGCTTTGGCATCCTCCACCCGACCGGCGTTTCCGGCGAAGACCGCCGTCTCCCCATGAATGGCTGCCGCAACCGCTTCAAGCGCGTCGATTTTGCGGGACGTCAGCATCACCTTGGCCCCCGCATCGGTGTAGGTCTTGGCGATGGCAGCGCCGATGCCACGCGATGCGCCGGTAACCAGGGCTACTTTTCCGTCGAGTCTCAGATCCATGACGGCCGACTCTAACCTGGCGCGATGAATCGTCTGGGCCAGGAAACGTCACCGTATCTTCGACAGCACAAGGACAATCCGGTCGACTGGTATCCCTGGGGGCCCGAAGCGATGGCTGCTGCGGCCGAGCGTGACGTACCGATTCTGTTGTCGGTCGGGTACTCGGCCTGCCACTGGTGTCATGTGATGGCGCACGAGTGTTTCGAAGATGCCGAGGTGGCCGAAGTGATGAATCGCCTCTACGTGTGCGTGAAGGTTGATCGTGAAGAACGACCCGATGTCGACTCGGTCTATATGGACGCGGTACAGGCCATGAGCGGGCGCGGCGGATGGCCTATGACTGTATTCATGACCGCAGGTGGGCGACCCTTCTTTGGCGGCACCTATTTCCCGAAAGACGGCTTCCTGCGCTTGATGGACGCGGTCGATGATGCGTGGCGTGACCGTCGTGCCGATCTGATCGGCCAGGCCGACCAACTTACGACAGCGATTGCCCGCACCAGCCAGGTCGAACCGGCCGAGGGCTTGCCAGGGCCAGAGGAGTTGAACGGGGCACTGGCGCAGCTGGCGCAACGCTTCGACCCTCAGTTCGGCGGTTTCGGCGACGCACCCAAATTCCCCTCCACCATGAGTCTCGACCTGGTGCTGCGCGCCTATCTGGCCACCAGCAATCCGGACGCGCTGACAGTCGTGACAAGGAGTCTCGAAGGCATGGCGGGCGGCGGGATCTACGACCATCTCGGAGGTGGCTTCGCCCGCTACTCGGTGGATGCCGAGTGGCTGGTGCCGCACTTCGAAAAGATGCTCTACGACCAGGCGCTGTTGGTGCGGGTTTACACCCATGCCTACCAGGTGACAAACGACGAGCGCTGGAAACAGGTTGTCGAGGAAACGATCGCCTACGTGCTGCGCGATCTGAGCCAACCCGAAGGGGGCTTCTCGTCGGCGGAGGATGCCGACTCCCTTGATGCCACCGGCCACAGCCATGAGGGCATCTTTTACACATGGACGATTGACGAGATGCGAGCCGTTCTGGGTGCCCGGGCCGATGCAGCAATTGCCTGGTATGGCGCCACGGCGGGCGGCAACTTTGAGGGACGCAACATTTTGTGCCGCCCAATCGGAGCGCCACTCGCCCGGTCGGCAGACGTAGAAGCTGCCCGGGCCGCGCTGTTTGAGGCCCGTCTCCCCCGGCCCCGCCCGGGTCTGGACGACAAGGTGCTGGCCGAATGGAACGGCCTCATGTTCGGCGCCATTGCCGAGGCTGGTGCAGCCTTCGGGCGAGCCGACTGGATCACCGCCGCCGAACGTTGTGCTGGCTTCCTGTGTGACAACCTGCGGGTCAACAACCGGTGGCGCCGTTCATGGCAACGTGACGGTGGCGCACGCCACGACGCCCTCGCCGCCGATCACGCCGCGCTGGCCGAAGCGTTCATCATGCTGGCCGCAGCGTCGGGAAAGGCCCGCTGGATTGATGAAGCCCAGTCGGTGGCCAACGATCTCCTCGACCATTTTTGGGATGCCGACAACGGCGGGGTGTTCACCACCGCAAACGACGGCGAGCAGCTCATCACCCGCCAGAAGGATCTCATGGACAACGCCACGCCCGGCGCCAACTCCATGGCCGCCAACGCGCTCTACCGGCTCTCGGCGCTGACGGGTGAGCGGCGCTACCACGAGCACGCCAATCGCATTCTGCAACTGGTCGGCAACGTCATTCCGCAGGCGCCCTCCGCCTTCAGTCATATGCTGGCCGCCATCCAGATCGCCCATATCGGCATGTATGAGGTCGTCATTGTCGGAAACCGACCCGACCTGGTGACCGCCGTGCAGGCTACCTGGCAACCCAATGCTGTTGTGGCCTGGGGCGAGCGGTTCGACAGCCCGTTGTGGGAAGGACGCACCGACGGCAACGCCTACGTGTGCCAGAACTTCACCTGTCAGATTCCGGCCACAACGGCCGACGAGCTTCTGACACAATTGAGCCTGTGATCGACCGCGTACTTTCGTCTCATGTCACGGTGCTCACCGGGCAGGACAACGGCAAGTACCCCCACGGCAACTCGGTGCTGATCTCGGGCACGGAAGGCGTGGTACTGATCGACCCTTCGTTGTCGATCAGCGAGCGAGGGGGCGCGGGTGCCGCCGTCGACCGGGTGCTGATCAGCCACGCGCATGAGGACCACGTTGCGGGTCTCCACCTCTTCCCCCACAGCCGGGTACACGCGCATCATGATGACCTCCTCGGTGTGCGCTCCCTCGACGGACTGATGACGGTCTACGGGCTGCCAGCCGAGACAGAACGCGAGTTTCGAGTTTCGATCGCCAACGAGTTTCACTACCAGGCCCGACCCGACGCCACCGGCTTCACCGACGGAGAAGTTTTCGACCTTGGCGGCACCACGGTCCGGTGCGTCCACCTGGCCGGGCACACCCGCGGTCACACAGGCTTTTACGTGGAGCCTGACGGCGTGTTCTTTGTAGGAGACATCGACCTCACCGGTTTCGGCCCGTACTATGGGGATCACTGGTCATCACTCACCGACTTCGAAGCCGCGATTGAACGGGTGCGTCACATAGAGGCCAAGCACTACGTCACCTTCCATCAAAAGGGTGTCATCGAGGGCCAGACGGCGTTCAACGAGATGCTCGATAGGTTCGCCGCCGTGATCGATAAACGGGAGGCCGCCATGCTGGCGTTTCTGGCCGAGCCCCACACCATTGACGAAATGGCCGAACACCGCTTCGTGTACAGACCCGGAGCCGAAGGCGTGTTCTTCCAAAGCGTCGAGCACCGCACCGCATCGTTGCATCTGCAACGACTCCTCCCCACCGGCGCGGTCTTGGAGATCGAGCCAGGGTTGTATCGAGCGGCCTAATTGTTGAACCCGTTGCGACAGGCGCCTTGCATCGAGCGAGGTGAACCGCACTTCAGCGCAAGCAATGAGTTGGGTCTGGACTCACCGGCAGCACTATCACTATTGGTGCTTGACATTTCACGCCTTGTGCTGCATCGTAAGCGATACCGCTTTCGTGGGTTGGCGGGATGAGCCGTGGGGGTTCCTAAATGGGTCGCAAGTTTCGTATGCCGGTACGCACTCTCACCGGCGCTTTGGCGCTATTAGTGTCGGCATCGATTCCAGTGCACGGCCGGGCTGTCGCTGTTGGGCAAGCCCCCCCCCGGTTCGGCCGCCGAGGTGGTGGCCCGAAATGCCGGGATCTCCATTACCGATGCTCAGCGAAGGGTGGACGATTCTCTGCTAGTAACCGAGCTGCGGCGCCGTGCGTTTTCCTCGGGTCTGGTCGTCTCTTTCAGAGTTGATCAGCGCAGGTCCGGCGCCTTCGTCGTCGTAACTACCGAACCCGGAAAAGTCGACGATGCGCGCCGCTATCTCGAGGCCCAGCGAAGCGACTTGGCCCTCGATGTCCGTATCGAAGCGACGGCAGCCCCTCATTCCAAAGGCTCCCTCGACAAAACGCTCACAACTCTCCAGACGACTTACGCAAGTTCAGGAATCCAGGCCACGCCTGCATTCGAGGAGGGTCGAGGAAAGATCGTCATCTTTGCAAAGCCGGGCACCGGAGGGACAAGACCTCGGGACCTGCTTGTGCCCCCCAGTATCGAGGCCGACGTGGGAGATGCCATTGAGCTCGACTTTTCGGAATCGGTTCCCGCAACGCTGGCTGGCGGCGGCGAGTTCCTTAGCGGTGGTTGTACTTCGGGCTTCACTGTTCGAGATTCAGCGGGTCCCGCGATCATGACCGCAGGACACTGTCCAGACCTAGAGACGCTGACCGACACGAGCGGGAACGCTGGCACCCAAGTGAGTCTGGCCTACCAAATTCTGGACGGCTACAACAACACAACGCGTCGCGACAGCCAGTTTCACCGAATTCCCTTCAATGCCGTCGCTGACCCATCCGTTGTGGTCGGAGCAGGAAACCAAAGAAGCATCGTGACCGGAACGGTGATCCAAGCTGTAGGGCAGCCCGTCTGCAAATTTGGGAGGAGCCTCCCAACCAAAGTCTGCGGAGCGGTCACCAGCAACTTCGAGCCGAGCATTAACGTGGGTGGTGTCCTCCTAAATGGGATGTCGCGCATCTCTATGGAGACGCGGCAGGGTGACAGCGGAGGGCCCGTCTTCGTTGATGGTGCGTCGGGTAGCAGCGTGCGAGCGCACGGAATCGTCTCTGGGGGTACTGGCACGTGTTTGGGTGGATCTCCATGCGGCGATTTTGCGGAGACATGGGCAGTCAACATGAGCACCGCCTTGACCGGCGGATTTGTGCTGGCCTCAACTGCTGGAATGAACGGATATCAACCGCTTTCCCCAGCACGCATCATGGATACCCGGGGCGGTGCTCCATTCTCAGCGGGCATGACACGAGTCCAGGGTGTGCTTGGCACCGGGGTCCCGAGCAACGCTACAGATGTCGTGCTGAACATCACCGCTGTCGGGCCATCTGCACCAGGTTTCATCAACGTCTGGGCCAACGGTGACGTCGTGCCCGTCGCCTCAGTCCTCAACTACACCACTGCGGTCACCCCCCAGCTCGTCACCGTTCCCATCGGGCTCAGCGGCTCCATCAGCGTCAAGGCAAGCTCATCAACTCACCTCCTGATTGACGTCTTCGGCTACCACAGCAGTGGTGTGTCACAAAAGTTCACCGGATACGCCACCTCATCACGCGTCTACGACAGCCGAAACTTCAGCAAGCTGGGCACGAACGCCAGCCGCCAGG
>JAYTKG010000038.1:0-4889 GCA_043730435.1 Acidimicrobiia bacterium
CCTGATCCGCCATCTTGTCCGGGTGGCCCTCGGTGACCGACTCCGAGGTGAATGTCCAACTGCTGCTCACGTGAGGCTCCTGTTCATTGATCTGAGGTAAGGCTGTTACGCAGGCCCGCTACTGCGTCGAGAACGGCATTGGCCACGACAGACTTGTCGGACACCGTAATGGAGTGCAGTACTCCGCTGCGAGAAATGATGGTGACCGCGTTGGTGTCATGCCCGAAACCGACCCGGTCGGCGCTGACATCGTTGGCAACGATCAGGTCGAGATTCTTCCGCTCGAGCTTGCCTACGGCGTTTTCCACCAGGTCGGAAGTCTCGGCAGCGAAACCAACCAGTACCTGGCCCGTTGGTTTCGTAGCACCTAACGAAGCGAGAATATCTGGCGTTGATTCGAGCACGATGGGGGGCGGGCCGTCGTGCTTCTTCCACTTGCCCTCGCTTGGCGTGACGGGGCGGAAGTCGGCCACCGCTGCAGCCATAATGACCACGTCGGCGGTGGGTGCCTCTGCTCGTACAGCCGCCTGCATTTCGGCCGCGGTTTCGACGCGAACGATGCGGCAGCCCGATGGATTCACGCGCTCGGCCGTAGTGATCAGCACCACGTTCGCGCCACGGTCGCGCGCCGCTGCGGCGATGGCGTAGCCCTGCTTGCCCGATGACCGATTGGCGATCACCCGCACCGCGTCGATTGATTCGCGGGTTCCGCCGGCCGTGACCACCACGGTGGCACCGGCAAAGTCCTGGGCGAGAAAGATCCGCTCTGCAGCGCCAAAAATGTCGACCGGTTCCGACAAGCGACCGAGTCCGACGTCGCCGCCAGCGAGATGCCCCGCGGCCGGTCCGACAACATGCACGCCTCGATTTCGCAGGGTCGTCATGTTGTCCTGCACGGCCAGGTGCTCCCACATCTCGGTGTGCATCGCCGGCGCAATCAGGACGGGCGCACGGGTAGCTAGCAAGATGTTGGTGAGCAGATCGTGCGAGATGCCCCCGGCGTACGAGCCGATGAGGCGGGCCGTTGCGGGTGCAACAATGACAAGGTCGGCTCCCTGTCCCAGCGCCGTGTGCGGGCTTGGCTCAGGTGAGTCCCACAGCGACAGTCGCGCCGGCTCGGAAGCGACGGCCGAGAACGTAGTGGCTCCAATGAAGTGCAGCGACTCTTCGGTCAAGACCGGCTGCACGTGCGCGCCAGCATCAACGAGGCGCCGACAGAGCTCCACCGCTTTGTAGGCGGCCACGCCGCCACACACGCCCAAAACGATGCGGCGTCCATCCAGTGTCGACACGGGACGACCGTTGACCGTTTAGGTCAGAACTATTCAGCAGCCTCGGGCTGAACGATGGGTCGGATCACGATCTTGTCGGCCGCGATTTCCTCAAAGCCGATGGAGAGGGGCTTGCGGGCCGAAGATGTGACCTGCGGCGGCACCATTTGGCCGAGGCCGTCACCGAGGTGGTTGAAGTACGAGTTGATCTGGCGGGCCCGGCGGGCAGCCATGGTGACCAGGGCAAACTTTGAGTCGACGCGATCGAGCAGAGCTTCAATTGGGGGGTTAACCATCGAGTCATGCGAACGTGCCATGTGTGCGTCTCCTGAACGTTTGAGCCGGTGAATGGTATCAGACGCCGGTAAGAATCGGCAGCTCAGGCCGTCAGCGGGCCACTTTTTCGGACTCGATGATGTACAAAAGCTCACCAACGGTCCGTTCGAGATCGTCGTTGACGACAACATGGTTGCTCATGGCCCGACCAACGGGCTCTTCCTCTTCGGCCTTTCGGAGGCGGGCGGCGACCTTTTCTTCCTGGTCCCCTCGGTAGCGCAGGCGGCGCTGCTGCTCCTCACGCGAAGGTGGCATGACAAAGACAAGCACGGCTTCGGGGAAACGGTTCTTGACCTGACGGGCACCGTCAACCTCGATCTCCAGAATGACCACAGCATCATGCGGAGCTTCGGGAAGAGGCGTGCCGTAGTAGTTGCCGAGAAACTCGGTCCACTCCAGGAATCCGCCAGCCGCGATGCGTTGTTCAAACGCAGCTCGGTCGGCGAACACATAGGCGTCGGTTCGTTCGCCGGGCCGATGTTCACGCGTGGTCCAAGACCGTGAGAGCCACAGCGCCGGAGCGCGTTGCAACAACGCGTCCACGATGGTTCCTTTGCCGACACCACCGGGACCAGAGATAACAACGATCAACGGAGAGGTCTGGGCCACGCTCACCCCAACTGTTGGAGAAGGGCGGCCCGCTGCTGCGCGCCTAGGCCCTTCACCCGACGCGAGTCGGCAATACCGACTTCGTCCATGATGCGGCGAGCCTTCACCTTGCCGAGACCCGGAAGCGACTCAAGCATGGTGAGTACTTTGAGCTTGGCGGCGACATCGTCGGTAACCGCTGCGTCAATGACGTCTTGCAACGACATTTCGCCTGCCTTCAGCTTCTCTTTGAGTTCCGACCGCGCGACTCGAACGAGAGCGGCCTTCGCCAACGCAGCGGCGCGCTGGTCGGTGGAAAGTTGGGGTGGGGTCGCCATATGAGGTCACCTTAGCCGAGCAGGCACGTTCGCTTCAGGGCTGGAGCGAAGGATTTAGAACGAAGACGCAATTGCATCAGCAGCAACCATAGGATCGTCACTCTCCAGCACGGAGCGGCCGATTACCAACAAATCGGCGCCCGCCTTGATCGCAGCCGCAGGCGTGGAAACTCTCGCCTGGTCGTGGGCCGGAGCTCCTTCGGGGCGGGTGCCGGGCACGACGGCAAAGACGCGGGGTGCGAGCGTCTTGGCATCATGCACGTCGAGGGCTGAGCAGACGATGCCGCCACAACCGGCTTCAACGGCTTCGCCAACGCGACGGAACAGGATGTGGGGTGGAGCGTCAGCGTCACTGGTAAGCACCGTTACGGCAATCACCATCGGCTCGGCAAGCCCGGCGGCTTCGGCTCCTCCGAGAAAGCCATCGCATGCGGCGCGCATCATGGCGTCGCCGCCGAACGCGTGCACCGTCAACAGCTCGGCACCGAGCGCGCCGACAACGCTTGAGGCCTTGCCGACGGTTGTCGGGATGTCGTGCAGTTTGAGGTCAAGGAAGACGCGAAAACCCATGTCGCGGAACGTGCCGATGGCCTCGGGGCCGGCTGCGCTGAACAGCTCAAGGCCGACTTTCACGAAGCCGAACCACGGATGCAGTTTGCGGGCCATGCGGGTGGCGTCCACAAGGTCGTCAACGTCGAGAGCCAGGGCCAGTCGATCGCGATTGGGATGCAGGTCAGTCATTGCGAGTCCTTTTTGGCCGTTCATGTGCCGCTCCAACAAGTTGGTCTATGGAGGCTACGTGATGTTGCTCGCACCAGGTTGCGAAGTCCCGCAGAATGATGCCTGGCAGCTTCGGCGAGGCAAAGACTGCGGTGCCGATCTGAACCGCCGACGCGCCGGCCAGCATGAGTTCCACCACATCGTGCGCGCTCGCCACTCCCCCGACGCCCACGATCGGAAGGTTCGGCAGTGCAGCGTGCACATCCCAAACCGCTTTCACCGCCACCGGGTGAATTGCCGGACCCGACAGCCCGCCGGGGCCGTTGCCGAGTTGGGGCATGCGGGTCTCGATATTCAGGGCAAGACCCGGCACGGTGTTGATGAGCGTGACCGCGGCCGCGCCGGCATCTCTTACGCTGGTCGCAATCGCAACAAGATCAGTGACTGCAGCGGTCAGCTTGGCCCATCGCGGTCGGTTGCAGACAGCGGTGATGGCCATGGCCTCGGCTGCCAAATCGGCGGACTGGGCGAACATGCCCTTGCCCTTGAGGTTCGGGCACGAGAGATTCACCTCAACGGCAACGACCTGTTCGGGAAGATCGGCCAGCATGGCCGCCGCTTCGGCGTACTCGTTCAGGGAGCGACCCCAAATGCTCACGACAATCTTGGCGCCCGTAGCGAGCAGGTCCGGCAACTCCTCGGCCTTCCAGCGAATGATGCCGGGGCCTTGCAAGCCGACGGCGTTCATCATGCCTGCGGTGACCGGGTGAAGGCGGGGCGCCGGATTGCCCTTCCATTCGAACGATGAGAGCGACTTGACCACGATGGCGCCGAGGCTGGCCATGTCCACATACGACGCCAGTTCCGTCCCATGCCCGGCCACGCCCGACGCAACCATGATCGGGTTGGCAAACGTCACCTCACCAACCCGGGTGACCAACCTCCGCTCTCGGCTTCCGGCGTCGTCAGACAACTCCCGATGCCGAAAGCTCTTGCGCCACTTCATAAGCCCTATCTGCTTCGCTGGCTCGCTGCCGCTCGCTTTACCGCTCATAAGTTGTGGAACTCCTGCAGGGAGCGGACGCTGAGCGGAGTGGCAGCGGCTTCGGCCATTCCTTGAGCGGCGGCGAGAGCAGCTTTGACGGTGGTGACGCAGCTCACGCGGTGGACGACCGCTGCGGTACGGATGTGGCTGCCGTCAGATCGTCCGCCGGTGCCCGTCGGGGTGTTCACAATGAACGTGATTTCCCCGCTTGCGATCAGGTCAACTGCGCTGGTGCCTTCGTTGTCGGACAGCTTTGACAACGTTCGGTCAACGTCGAACCCGAAGCGGGCCAAGTATGCAGCGGTTCCCTTGGTGGCGATGATCTTGAGGCCGCGTTCACGGAACCGTTTGGCCACAATGATGCCTGCTGGCTTGTCCCGATCCTTCAGCGACAGAAACAGTGAGCCCTGCGTCGGCAGCGCGCTGTAAGACGCTGCCTGCGACTTGGCGAACGCCAGACCGAAGGTGGTGTCGATACCCATGACCTCACCGGTTGAGCGCATTTCTGGCCCGAGAGCGGGGTCCACTTCGGGGAAGCGGTTGAACGGCAGTACCGCTTCCTTCACCGACGTATGGCCGGTAACCGGTGGC
>JAYTKG010000039.1:0-6032 GCA_043730435.1 Acidimicrobiia bacterium
GTCCCGGCAATGGTCTGAGGGCCTTTCATCGCCGCCTCACAGGCCGACGACAGGACGCCCGGACTAATCGCTAGACCGATACCGATGGTCGTGGGTGTCAGCGCAGGGACAGTCGCAAAGACAGTCGAAGCCGCTGATCCGTTTTCTTTCCACGCGCGCACCTCGGCCTCACAGGCTGTTGCCTCGGCTGAGGGCGGACCGTACACAATGAAGGCGCCGTCGCGTTGCTCGACACCCCATTGATCAAACGAGACATTCTTCGGCAGATACTTGGCCGGGTTGAGAGAAACTGGTGCTGTGATCTGCACGAGCACGGTCTTGCCAACGTGGGCGATTTGCGTGGGTCCCGTTACTATCTGGGCGCCTTTGCTGACCAGGCCTCGCAGGTCGAGAGGCAGTGTCTGGTTCTTCCACGTTGTGCCGTCTTTCGAGACCGCCACCAACAGGTCTGCGACCGAACTCCCGTCGCCCGTCGACAAGACCTGAGCAGTCGCCGTCGAGGATCCCACTGCGTAGAGCGTTCCTTCGGCCATGGTCGCTCCACCGATCGCGAGGTCGGGTACAGACCGCTGCTGCCACGACACTCCATCTTTCGAGGAGTAGAGCGCGTTCTTCGGGTAGTACGGCTCGTTCGGGTTGGGTAGCTTGCCCTTGCCGGGCTCGGTGGACACGGCGAGGAAGGTGTCGCCGTCCTTGTGAATGCCTTGGCCAGGGGAACCGAAGTAGTTCATGATCGACAGCGACGAATCGACCCGCTGCCAGGTGATGTTGGAGGCTGGCCACTTGAGGGTCGACGGATCGATGCCACCCGGATTTATCGGACCAGCAGGAAGTACAGAAGCGATACCCGGTTGCGGAACGACCGTCGTTTCTGTCGTGGTCGTTGTGTCCTCGGCGGCGGCTTTGACCTTTGCGGCGCCGGTGCGGACCGTGCCGGGTGTCTGGAGGCGGTTCACGATGACACCGGCCGACGTCAACAGCGCCACCGATGCCAGCGCTCCGCCAGCCATCCGGCGGTGCCTTGTGCGACGACGGGCGCTCGATGCAATGTGGGCTGCACCCGGATCCACGTCACGAATCGGAGCGGTGGTGAGGTAGGAGCTGAGGCGGTCGTCGAAATCAGAGGGATTGCTCATAGGGAGGACTCCGGTCGTAAATGGCCGAGTTGGCCGCGTAGTTGGCTGGAGGCCCGTGAGAGTCGACTCTTCACGGTGCCGGGGCGAATCTGGAGGACGTGGGCTGTTTCCTGTTCGGACCAACCGAGTAGGTAACGGCACACGACGACGGCGCGTTGGTCGATATCGAGCGCATTCAGGGCTCGTTGCACCGCACCATCGCTGGGTACGGGCATGTCCGCAGGGATGACGTGGAACGCCCGCTTGCTGGGGCGACGTCGACGGAAGCCGGAGAGCGCCCAATTGAGTGCAACCCGGTAGACCCATCCGCCCGGATTGTCGAGCGACTGCACTTTGGCCCACGACTGATAGGCACGAGTGAGTGCTTCATCGGCGGCTTCACGGGCAAGGTCACCATCGCCAAGCGTGAGAGACAACGCCCTCACAACGGTGGGGCGAGTGTCGTTGTACCACGCGGCAAAATCGATCTTGACCGAGTCTACGAAGCTGTCTTCTATCGTCACCGCCGGGCTGACCAAACTGGGTTGCACACCGGGTACACGCACAGACACCCGATTTGGTTCCATCAGGGTATTCTGCGGAGCTGCTCGGCCCGGGCTGCGGCCGAATCCGCAACCCCGGTATCGCCTTGTCGACGGGCAACGTCCACGAGGGACAACCACGCTCGCGGGTTGCGAGGGTCGGTCTGCACGAAGGCATCCACGGCCGCTCGGGCCGCGGTGAGATCATTCTCCGCACCCGTTCGCAGGGCGAGATGGGCGGTGACACGGGCCCGTTCCTCGATCACCGACGGGTCACGGGGAGACAGGCGATAAGCCATCTTGAGTTCGTGAAGAGCAGCCTCAAGGGGGGCAACCTCGTCGGCCGTCGTCAGGGCGCGGGCAGCCACGACGCGATAGCGCACGGAGTCCGGGCGAGCTCGCGTGGCTGAAAGCGCCGCGCTGGCAGCGCCCACTGGATCGAGCTGCATTCTCGCCGACAGCGCTCGTTTCGCATCACGGTCGGCGGCAACATCGAGCACCCCAATTGTCGCGCCGACAAACGCGAAGAACGCCAGCGCTGGCGCCATGACCTTCGCGACATGCGACGCGATGACAACGTGTTGCTCCACCATCAGCGAGCCAATCATCAGCCACCAAAGCGGATCAAGATCAGCGAGAGGAAAGAGCACGAATGACTGCAGTCCGTAAGCCAGCACACCCGCGGCGACGCCTCCGCGCAGTCCGGAATTCGAACCCAGTACCGACCATGCGCGCTTGGCGACCAATACCAACAACGCGACGTAGAGCAGCCCGGCCGGCAGCCCTCCGATGATGGCGAGGTCGAGTGGTGCGCTGTGAGCGCGGTCGGTGATCTCAGCACGGCCGTAGTGCTTGACGTATGCATCGTCGACAAGAGAGGGGAACACCAGACGGTATCCCTCGGGCCCGGCGCCGAGCAGAGGGCGTCGCTCAACGGCGCGCATCCCTATCCTCCACTCATCAGCCCGCGCCGCCGATCTGGTGCGTTCGAACGCGGCCCGATTGATCATTGCACTGGCAACGATCAGCACGATGCCGAGCGGGATCAACGCCATGACCGCTCGACGACCATGACCGAGCACAACCAGGAGTCCAACCATGACGAGGGCGACAAGCGGACCCCGACTGCCGCTGGCGACCATGGCGAAAAGCGTCAGCACTCCCCCGCCGATCGCAACCAACCGCTTCCACGCATGGCTCTCGCGAGCCACACCGAACGACACGGGCGCAAGCAAGCAGCACGCCGCCGCAAGAAAAATCGCAGAGCCGAACGGACCGTTAACACGACTGGTTGTCCCCTTCGTAGCCAACGCGATCGGCGGACCCATCACTCGCTCCCAGACGACGTACAGCCCCACTGCCCACGACGCGACGACGCATCCCCAGGCCAGTGTGCGCCGCTCATCGTCATCGAACGCAGTCCCCGTCAACATTGCGACGGCGAACAGCACCCAGGTGAACAAGCCCAGGTGGCGCTCGGCCGTACCGAACCAGGCCGGCCAATGGTCCGCGCTGAACAGGGTCGCCAAGGTCATCCACCCCAGGAAGGCCACACCGACGACACGAAGTGGGTTGGGCACTGCGGTGAAGGACCAGTCCCGCGCAAAGGACGCCCCGAGCGCGAGCGTGACGATGAGGACGACCGCCCATCGAAGCGGTCCGAACGGGGACCAACCTGATGGGTCGACGCTGGCCACAAAGACAACCGGAAGCACTCCGATCAGTGCACGCCTCACACCGCCACCATGCGGTGACGATAGCCCCGACCAGACCGGCGCGTCGTTCACGCTTCATGCACGCCTCCTTCCTAAGGATGCCAATCTGCCGAGCGCAGGTCCGATTCGCTACGTTTACCGGAGGGCCAACTGCGCACTGGTGGAGGAGATTCGATAGTGCAACAACCGACATCGGCAAGAGCGGTGATCATCGGCGGAGGGATTGTCGGCTGCTCCACCGCGTACCATCTGGCCAAGCTCGGCTGGACGGACACGGTGTTGGTCGAGAAGCACAAGCTCACCTCCGGCTCCACCTTTCATGCAGCCGGACTGGTTGGACAGTTGCGCAGCAGCGCCAACATCACCCAACTGTTGTGCTACTCGGTGGAGCTCTATCGCACCCTCGAAGCAGAAACCGGCTTGGCTACCGGCTGGAAAATGAACGGTGGGCTTCGGTTGGCCTGCAATGACGAGCGGTGGAATGAGGTGAAGCGTCAGGCGACCACCGCGAAGTCGTTCGGCCTTGAGATGCATCTGCTGTCGGCCACCGAAGCGCAGGACATGTGGCCACTCATGCAGGTCGATGACGTGGTGGGTGCCGCGTTCTTACCCACCGATGGTCAGGCCAGCCCGTCCGATATCACCATGGCGCTGGCCCGCGGCGCCCGCATGGCCGGCGCAACCATTCTTGAAGACACCGAAGTGCTCAGCATCGATGTGGTCGACGGCAAGGTACACGCCGTCATCACCGAGCACGGTCGCATCGAGTGCGACGCGGTGGTGTGCTGCGCCGGTCAGTGGACTCGCACCATCGCGGCAACTGTCGGCGTGAGCGTGCCGCTGGTGTCGGTGGAGCATCAGTACATCATCACTGACCAGATTTCGGGAGTGACCCGTGATTTGCCGACGCTGCGTGACCCCGATCGCCTCACCTATTACAAGGAAGAGGTCGGCGCGCTTGTGATGGGTGGCTACGAGCCGAACCCAATTCCGTGGGCCAAGAAGGGCATTCCGAAGGACTTCCAGTTCAAGTTGTTGGAATCGAACTTCGATCATTTCGAGCCCACCATGAACCTGGCCATGGGCCGGGTCCCGGTGCTGCAAACAGCGGGCGTAAACGAGCTCATCAACGGGCCGGAAAGCTTCACACCTGACGGCAACTTCATCCTGGGCGAGGCCCCGGAGCTAAAGAACTTCTTTGTCGGCGCGGGCTTCAACGCGTTCGGTATTGCGGCGGGCGGCGGGGCCGGTATGGCACTGGCCGAGTGGGTACACAAAGGTCTTGCGCCGTATGATCTTTGGGTCGTCGATATCCGTCGCTTCGGTCAGCCGCACCGTGACACCGACTGGGTCCGCAGTCGCACCCTTGAGGCGTACAGCAAGCACTACACCATGGCCTGGCCGTCCGAGGAGCACCACAGCGCCCGCCCCGCTCGTCGGTCACCGCTCTATTCACGGCTCAAAAAGGCTGGCGCCTGTTTCGGCGAGAAACTCGGCTGGGAGCGCCCCAACTGGTTCGCGTCACCGAGCACGGCGAGACCCCGAACGACGTCTACACCTTTCAACGACCCAACTGGTTCGCAGCCGTAGGACGGGAGCACAAGGCATGCCGCGAGCAGGCTGCCCTGTTCGATCAATCGTCGTTTGCCAAGTTCGTGCTGAAGGGTACCGATGCCGTCAAGGCGCTCAACTGGATCTGTGCCAACAACGTGGACAAGCCGGTCGGCTCGGTCATCTACACCCAGATTCTCGACGACAAGGGTGGCATCCAGTGTGACCTGACGGTCTGCCGCACCGCATGGAATGAGTTCTACATCGTCACCGGCACCGGTTTCGCCACTCACGACTTCGACTGGATCCAACGAAATATTCCGTCGGGCATGAACGCCCAACTGGTAGACGTCACGCCATCACTCGCGGTGGTGTCGCTCTTCGGCCCGAGCGCCCGTCGCATTCTGGCCAAGCTCACCGACAACGATCTGTCCAACGATGCATTCCCATTCGGCACGTTCCAAACGATCGGTATCAGCGGTTGTCAGGTGCGGGCGCTGCGCATTACGTACGTCGGCGAACTGGGTTGGGAACTCCACATTCCCGTCGAGTCAGCCACGCTCGTCTTCGATCTGCTGCACGACGCCGGAGCACCGTTCGGGTTGATGAATGCAGGGTACCGGGCCATCGAAAGCCTCCGGTTGGAGAAGGGCTACCGCGCCTGGGGATCCGACATCGGCGCTGATCACACGCCCTATGAGGCAGGCTTGGGCTGGGCCGCCAAGACAAAGACCAACATCGGGTTCAAGGGACGTACCGCACTGGAAACCCAACGAACCGAAGGCGTCAAGAAGATGCTGGCGGCGTTCACCGTCGACCCTGACGTGATCCTGTTGGGACGGGAAACAATCTATCGAAACGGCGAGCGGGTCGGCTGGCTGACCAGTGGCGGCTTCGGATACACGCTCAACCAATCGATCGGCTACGGCTACGTCCGCAACCCCGATGGTGTTACGGCCGACTACGTGCTCTACGGCTCCTATGAGCTTGAAGTGGCAACCGAGCGCATGCCAGCCAAGGTGTCACTGAAGCCCCTGTTCGATCCGTCCCATGAGAAGGTGAAGAGCTGATCGTGGCACTTCCCACGCAGGCTCGGATCGTGATCATTG
>JAYTKG010000040.1:0-4343 GCA_043730435.1 Acidimicrobiia bacterium
CTGCACGCCAAGCAAGGCGGTGTGAAGTTCCTGGGCTCGTACCCGGCTGCCGGTAGGGATGCCCACGACATCCGCGCTCACGCCGATGCCACCTGGCAACGCGCCGATGACTGGATCAACGACCTCCGCACCCGAATCACGCCGTAGCCCTCCAACTCGGCGTCGTTCGCCCTCCAACCCTGCCCTCTTCGTCCGGTCCCGGGCCTTTCTGGCCGGGGTTGGAGGGTAACTCTGGCCGAGTTGGGGGGCGAGTGTGCCTAAGATGGTCGATGGAACGGTGGCAGAGCGGCCGAATGCACCCGCCTTGAAAGCGGACGTACCGAGAGGTACCGAGAGTTCAAATCTCTCCCGTTCCGCGTTTGGCTGTCGTCTGAGTAGCGTGAGGGCGTGGTCGCGAGTATTGCCAACCTTTCGACTGTCTCGCCCGATGAGTTCGTTGCCGCGCGGGACGCGCTGGTGAAGGCGCTTCGACACGACAAGCGGCGGGACGAGGCGGCGGGGGTTGCGGCGTTGCGTCGTCCTAGCCCGGTTGATTGGGCGCTGAACTGTGTCGCCACGGAATCCGAGGAGCTGATCGAGAAGGTCGCCGCGTCGGTCAGCGCGCTACGGGAGGCGCAGGCGGCCGCCTTTGATGCGGGTGGCAAGAGCGATCGTTTGCGCGATGCCGTTCGTGAGAGCCGGTCGGCTGGGGTGGAACTTCGCGCCGCGGCCGAAGGAGTGTTGCTTCGTGCTCAGCGACCGAAAAGTGACCAGGCGGCTCTGGCGACGCGAGTGAATGAGGTGTTGTCGAACACCAACTTGCTGGAGCTGTTGCGCATCGGGCATCTCGGAATGCGGTCGGTCGAAGACGTCGACCCGTTCGCGGGGATGCCGGAGCCGAAGGCTGCCGTTGAGGTGACGGCAGTGAAACAGCGAGTTGCGGTGAAGTCGAAACCGGCGCCTGTTGTTGACCCTGAGGTTGACTTGCGTAAGGCGCAAGCAGTCAAGTTGGGGCAAGCACGCTTCGCCGCGACGCAGGCGTTGGCGACTGCCAAGTCCGAACTGGAAAATGCTGAAGTCGCGCACGACCGCGCGGTGGAGACGTTGCGATTGGCGGAGGCCGAAGCCCTTCTGAGCGAGAAGTGGGTGGCCGCCGCACAAACCGGGGTCGAGGACGCTGAGCGTTCGTTGCGAGATGCGCTGGCCGAGTCCTGAGCGGTAGTTCGTTAGGTCGGGGTAGGTTGGGTTATGGCTTATTGGTACAACGTGAAAACGGGTCAGGTGGAGACGGACGAGAACCGCTGTCCCGATGCTGACGTTCTTGGTCCGTACGAGACACGACAGGCAGCCGAAGCTGCGCTCGCGACTTCGAAGCAACGAAACGATGCTCAGGACGCCAGCGACGCTGCGTGGAATGGCGACGACGAAACACCTTCGTGACAGACAGCGCGTGCCTAAGCGTGGTCGCTCGGCCGTGGTGAGGACGAGTTCCCAGACGTTTGCCGGGCACACCAGATCAAACGAAGCGCCATCACGAAAGCGAAGACCAGCCAGGGCGACGAGATCAGAGCGAGCCCAAGCGGCCCGTAGGGCGGTTCCGGTTCGGGTTGCGGTGCGCTTCCCGCCATCGTGGATACGAAGGAGCGCATCATCGAAGTGATGCCGGCGAGGACCGCGATAAGCATGTAGATGATGTATGAGGCCGCTGCTGCCACAAACGCGGCAACCACAAGAGCAGGTGTTCGAAACACTGGTGTGCATGTGTCACGTTGAGCGTGGGAAACGACGTTGTCGGCCGGGCCTTGGCTTTGATCGATCATGATTGAACTATCGGCTTGAACTGATGCTCGCGCCATCGGGAGTTTCCCCCAACAAGTCCTGGGGAACATAGAGACCGCTTCCTCGCTGTAGTAGACCGATCGTGGATGGATCACGTCCTGGGCCGGTCGGAGACGTTGATGTGAGGCACGTCGCCTACCTCACCGATCGCGTGCGGCTCGCCAACGGAGAACCACAGATCTATGGCAGGTCTCCGCACACACGCTCAGTTCGAGGCAGGTCATGGCGAGGTGACGGTGACTTGGACTTCGGGTGACAGATACTTCGGATAGGTGCCCGGGTTCGGTCCTTCCGAGGTGAGTGCTATGCGAAGGCCGTACACGCCTGGCGGTACGGCCGAACCGGGCTCTCCATCGCAGCGGCCCGTTCCGAAATATATATCGATTGCTCCGGACTCGCCGGGAGCGAGTTGCGGTCCACCTCCGACGCCGGCGATTCCACCGGTGAATTCGCCGACAACCCGAAGCGTGCCCGGATACACGAGCATGCCCACGACCGGTCTGCCACTATCCAAACTGAAGGGCGCAGTGCCGATGTTTCGTTCGACAAGTTTGGCGTGGCCGACCGCGCCCTGGCGGATGGTAGGCGTCTCGACAACGACCGACAGTTCAAGGCCGACCGTTGCCGGATCTGTACCGGCGAGGTCGGGACACTTCCGTGGCGTCGGCTTCGGACCACATCCATCGGGGACAAAAGGCAAAGCGCCAACGGACACCATGAGGATGTCGCCAAAGCGCTCGATCAGATCGATGGCGAGTTTCTCCTGCCCTGGCACCAGCTCGACAAGGACCACGCTCTGGCCAAGTTGATAGCTCTCTTGGTAAGACGAAAAGAGTCGCTGGTTCTTCGCTATCTCGGTCAGCAGAAACGTCTGCGCGGCCTCCACCTCGCTTGGCGTATGGCGACTGAGGGTCACTTCGAGAATGTCCGGACGAGCGACGAGTGCTTTGAGCGCCGCCTCGTGCTCGTCCCGGTGGCCGGAAAAACTCGCCTTGATCCGTCGGGGATGGTCGTCCGTGGGTTGCACGCCCATCCATTCCGTTGGGTGTTGCTGACCGTATGCGTCCACGGCCAAGATGTCGGGCTGCAAACGCTCGAGTTCCTCGTTCTGGGCTACCGCCTGCTCCTCGGTGAGATTCTGGAACAGCAGCGCACTTCGGACGGTCGGGCAATGGGCACCGGCGGACGGCTCCGTGGTTGGAGCCACCACTGGACCTGGAGCCGTTGTCACTGCGGGAGTGTCTGTGACGGCGACCGTATCCACGGTCGTAGTAACGGGCGGCGATGTCGTCGGCTCGGCCCCTACCGTGCGAACAGAGGCCGACGAACATGCTGCGGCCAGCATCACCATGGCGAGACCTGCCGTCAGCCGATGCACATCGTCAGGCTATATCTCGTAGCACTGGTCAGGCTGCGGCTCGTGCCATGAGTCAGTACGCCAGGGTCAGCGCCGTGAGCGGCGTAGGTGCCCTCACCGATACCAGCCGTTGAACAACGAAGGGTTCGCGCGATCAGGTTGGCCCCGTCGCCGCCTGACGACTTGATGGGGAGGCCAGGCGGCGACGGGTGGGCGGCACCTATTAGTGACGCTTACTGATGTAAGGATTCCGCCATTGGCCAGTTTGTGACCACGGGTTGTCAATTTGTTAGATCCGGACGATTCCAACGTGGTGACGTGATCCTGAAGTCGCCGCGCCCAAGACTCAACGCGTCAAGAGGATGAGATTTCAAGCGTAGGTAGGTCGAGGATGCACCAGGAGGCTCCGACCCTGTGAGCTTCGCCGTCGGACGCGAGTCCCTCGATGCGGAACGATCCCCAGGGTCGGTCAACAACGTCCGCGTAGCGGTGATGGAAGTGGCCGTGCATCAACAGGCGCGGGCGAACAACGTCGACGCAGCGCATGACCTGGCGCTGGCTGTGCTCAACGTCCAACCGCAGGTGCGGGTCATTCAGCGGTCGAAAGCCTGGCGGCAAGATCGGCGAGTCGTGCGTGAACAGCACGTCGACGCGCTCGTTCCCTGCTCGATTGGTCAACGCCTCGACATCGGCGTCAGTGATTTGCTCCGTTGACCAGAATGATCGGCCCTCGCTACGGAACTGCCGATCAATAGAAATCGCTCCGCCCATGGCCCCGAATCGGAGACCGCACCATTCCCAGACCGCGCCGCGATCAGCCCAGTCGAGGACACCATCTCGAAGGGGACGCACGCCGTCTTCCTGCCATGGATAGACACTGCGCGCCAAGGGATGCGCGTCGTGATTGCCGTCGAGCACGCGCATCCAGACACCATGAAGAGCAACGGTTCGAGCGACGGCCGTCAGCCAGCGATTGTTGATTGTGGGTCGGCCCTCGTCGCGGAGGATCTTCATATCGGGCCAGAAACCAAAGTCGCCCAACTGCACGATTCCTTCGCACCCAAGTCGTGCGGCCAGCTTGGCCAGAGTCCCGATCCAATCGAGATTCCCGTGAGTATCGCCTGCGATCAACAGTCGCGACGCTGCGGAAGCGGGGCCGGGCACAGGC
>JAYTKG010000041.1:0-1766 GCA_043730435.1 Acidimicrobiia bacterium
CGGCACGACGTTTCTTGGCTGCGAGGCCACCGAGGGCTTCAAACACGACACGATGGGCGGCGTTGACGGTGTTCTCACTCACGTCGTAGGGAGGCGACACTTCAACCACGTCCATGGCTACCATGTTGCATTCGAGCGCCAGCGCCCGGACCGTGCGCAGGAGGTCGGCGGTGTTCATGCCGCCCGGTTCTGGGGTGCCGGTGCCAGGAGCGAAGCCGGGGTCGAGCACGTCGATGTCGACGCTGACGTACAGACAGTCGGCACCGTCGAGTGCCTCGGCCAGTGCGTCTTTGATGACGGCCTGAATGCCGCGTTCCCAGATCTCGTTCATGAGATGCCAGCGCATGCCCTGTTCTTGCATCCACTCGAAAACATCGGCCGGTGGCCAGTAGCCGCGCAGGCCGACCTGGACGAAGTTCTTGCCCAGCACCGCACCGGACTCGATGAGACGGCGCATGGGCGTCCCGTGGCTGTGCAGCATGCCGTCGATGCTGTCGGCGGTGTCGGCGTGGGCGTCGAAGTGCACGATGCCGACGTTGCCGTAGCCATACTTGTCGGCCACCGCAGTCGCGGCCGGGTAGGTGATGGAATGATCGCCACCAAGGATGATGGGGATGATGCCACGGCTGGCGATCATGCCGACACGGTCCTTGATGCTGGCGTGGCTGCGTTCGACCTGGCCGTGGTGGCAGGGCGCGTCACCGAAGTCGACCACTTCGAGGTGATCGAAAATCTCGATACCAAGGTCGAGGTGATACGTGCCGCTCTCGTATGACTGCGTGCGAATGGCTTTCGGACCGAAACGGGCGCCGGGCCGGTAGGTGGTGGAGATGTCGAATGGCGCGCCGACAATGGCCACATCGGGTCGCCACGAATCGAGCTGGGTTGCCTCCGTCAGAAACGGGCGCTGACCGAACGTCTGCAACCCGGCACCCGCATAGCCGATGTTGAGTTGTTCCTGCATACCGGGAGCCAAGCTCCGGTCGGGCTGATCAGGCGTCGTCATCGTCCGAGTCGTCTTCGATCGCGTCCATGAACGCGTCGACATCTTCCTCTTCGCCGCCGACGAGCCAGATCACCAGTTTTTCCTCGGCGTCGTCTCCGGCGTCCTCATCGTCGTTGTCGTCCCACGGCAGCACCCCGTCGATGGGGTAGCGGTCGACGGCTATCTGCTCGTCCTTTTCGACGGCACACGCGATGGCGAGCTCGACCTCGGTGTCCTCGGGGTAATCCTTCAGGATGTCAATCAGTTCTCGAACGTTCATGGGGTTCTCCTCGTTCTCACAAATTCAGTCTTCGAGCCAGGCTTCAGCGCGTTCCAAAAGGAACAGGCTGACATCACGGCAACGATCAAGCACATCGCACAATAATTCGTCACCCTGGTACACCTTGGCCAACGACACATCCACCTTGGCCGTGAGCGACAACGACCGTTCGGGGTTATCGGTGACCGAGGGGAACGAATCGATGGCCGACACTTCTACGGGCAGCGTCAAACCGCCAACCCCGGCCAGGTCGGTGGCGAGCACCAGAAGGTCGGGTGGATGGGGGAGCGGTGGCAGCGTCCACGTGAAGATGAGGGGAAAGCGGAATTCGTCCTCGGGGGTGTCTTCGGGGTCGTCCATCAGGTTGACGGCGTCCTCAAAGGCGAGCAGCACGCGTGGGTCTACTTCGAGGGCCAGATGCAGGTCGATGTCGCCGCTGCAAGCTTCCTCGGGGTGCAGATCAACCTCCCACGCCTGACGAAGGGAGTAGGTCTCGACGAA
>JAYTKG010000042.1:0-3043 GCA_043730435.1 Acidimicrobiia bacterium
GCCGCCGCGTCGATTCTGAACGTGGCCACCTTCGGGGCCGGCAACTCGGTGAAGACTGGAACGACTACCCTGTCCCTGGCCACCGCGGGTGCGACCGGCTCGTTCGCTACGGGGGACGCCACGCCGACGGGGCCGGTGCAGGTGAGAGGACCGATCAACGGTCGAGCAACCCTGGCCGGTGGTATTGATTCCATCGTGCCGATCAGTTTTTCGGGAACGAACTTTGTGATCCCGATCCTCTCCAATCCGGGCACGCAGATCGACATCTTCTCACCCTTTGCCGCCGCCACTGTCACGGTAGTCGTGACCAAAAACAACGGTGCCGCACAGTCGAACACCGTGTACAACGTGGCAGCAGGAGCCTCGGTTACCACAGCGGCATTCGCAAACAGCGCAGGAACGGCGGTTGTCACATCGACAAAACCGGTGCTGTTGGCGGCCTCAAACACGGCCTCCACGTACGTAAGTCAGATCCCAATGCCGGCTGCGGCCACTTCGTGGTACGGCGTGACGCCGACATCTGCTGAGGTGAGTTTCGCGGCCCCGGGAAACGCAACCTACATACGCTCCAACGGCGCTACGGGCACCCTGACGGCCGCGACCGCCGGCCAGCGGCTTTCGCTCGCTTCCTCTGCCGGTGCTTTCAACGGAGGTAATCCCGGGGACGGCGTCGTTTTCACGAGCAGCCAGCCCATCGAGCCGATTCTCAAAAGTGGTGACGCGGCGACGTTCATGCCGCTCAACGAACTGTCGAACACCTACGTCCTACCGCTTGGCGCCGACTACGTCTCGTTCGTCTGCCCGACAGCTGGAACGCAGATCATGGTCGGAGCCGCGGGGCCATTCACTTGTACGACAACCGGAGCCGGACCATTCCCGCTCGGCTCCCCGGGCAAAGGGATCTACAACCCCGCCCCGGTCATAGCTGCCGGCTCGATGGTCAGCGCTGTGTCGGGTGCGCCGTTCTACATGTACTACGCCGAACCGGGAGGAAACGAAACCAGTATCTGGGGACCCAAACAGGGTCGGCAGTTCACGTATCCGACGCCGATCGTCGCGGCGGTGACGGGCGGCCTGGGCACCTGGGAGTCCGCCCCCCTTGATACGACCGCGACCGGGACCGGGACGTTTGGCATGTTGTCGTGGTCGGTCACAACCGGGGGCGGGACAGCAGTAAGCCTCAGGGTGGCCAGCGCGTCAGCCACTATTGGCCCGTGGACCTACGTCGGGCCGGACGGCACTGCGGCCACGAGTTACACCACGTCGCCTCTACCGATCCCCTTCGCGGTGGACGGACCGCGCTACTTCCGTATTCAGGCTATTCTGGTCGGTTCGGGGGGCCAAAGCCCAACACTGAACGATGTCACTGCGACGTACAACCTGCCGAGGCTGGCCCACATACCGGGCAGCGCCAGCACCGTCTCTTTCCACGCCCCCATCGGCGTGTCCACGGTTGGCTATCTGCTGAGAGTACGACCTGCTCCGTCAGCTCTGGCGGCGAGCACCGCCACCCTGAAAGAACTGGGGACCAGTTCCGGACTCGGCATTTTGACGTCGGCCGTGGCGAGATACGAAACCGGTGCAGTGAACCAAGTGGTTGTCGCATCCGGTGTGGTCACGACCAGCGTTGGGCCGGCGACACTGATGGATTCGACGGCTCCGCGTTCCATTGTGGTCACGGCGAATCCAAATGCCGCAGGCACCGCCGTCATCAGGACCACCATGACGCTTGATGTCGGCGCGCCCGGGGGATCACCCTTCATCGAGAACGATATCGACCTGACCATCCTTTCGCCGTAAAGCAGCCTTACGCCCCTTTGGGTCGTGCTCGGTAGGGTAAAGCCGTGGCGATTCCGGATGAGCTCATACCGCAGGCGGGGCCCGGGGACTTTCGGTTGCGGTTGGGGCTTCGTCCGCTGAACCCGAAGGACTGGTTCGTTTTCGGGGCCGACCGGACCGAGGCCATGGCCGAGAAAGAGTCGCTCCTGGCGCACCAATTCGACGATGTGTTTCGGGCCGAGCCGGGCACCGAGGTGAAGTCGCAAGAGATCCTCGACGAGGTTGTTGCGAATCTGCAGGAGCATCATCGCGATGTGTGGTCCGCGGTCCGGCACGAACTCGATGTAGCGGGCCGTCACCCGCTCGATACCGCAGCGCGTCTTGTGCAGGACGACCTTGTTTTGATGGACGACACCTCGGGCACGTTGCGGTTCGTGGCCGGGTCGGTGTGCGCGCCGAACCGTTGGACACTGGCGGTGAAGTTCGGCGGCGACATGCTGCACATCCATCGACCGGTTCCGCAGTACGACACCATCGCCGAGCCCGTCGAGCGGGCCATGCAACGGCTTACACCCGAGCGATCACTCTGGCGGCTCAACTGGAACATCATGGACAACCCGGCGCGGTATCAACCAGCCGGGCCAAAGATCGGGCCTTCAGTGCGTACGCCCGAATCGGCCGCCACCAAGCTGTGGTTGCGTATCGAGCGCCAGACGCTCCGCCGGTTCGCCAAGACCGATGCACTGGTGTTCGGTATCCGAACGATGCGCTGCCGCATCGACGAGCTTGCCGGCCGGTCGGCCGAGGCTGCTCAACTGCTTGGTGCGGTCGATCAGCTACCGCCTTGGATGATCCAGCACCGCGATATGAGCCGCTACATCGAGCCACTCAAGGCCTGGCTGGCTGAGGTCGCCGGGGGCTAAGTGGGGGTCGGTTACAGACCAGGCGGCTGGCGTCCCGAACGGGTGCGACCGCAGCCGACTCGTCTATGGCTGCTACCGGTTTACCGTCCTAACCGGTATCGTCATTTGAGGCCGAATTCGAGGCCGGTTTCCATCGGAGTGGCATGCAGCAGTTGGATGATGATCGGCGCCAGAACCTGCGCCGGATGAAACTGTTGGCGCTCAGCCTGCTGTTCGGCGCTGCCGTGGTGTTCGTCGTCGCGCGTCTGCTCGAGAAGAACCACCCGTGGCTCGGCTATGTGCGGGCCACAGCCGAGGCGGCGATGGTCGGCGCGTTTGCCGACTGGTTCGCGGTGACCGCG
>JAYTKG010000043.1:0-1930 GCA_043730435.1 Acidimicrobiia bacterium
GACGCTTGGTACGGATATGGGAGTGCGACACGCTTCGACCCCATGACGGGTGCTTCCCGCACAATTCACAAACTGAAGCCATTGGGGCTCTCCTAGAAACGACCAAACTAATGTGGACAGTGAGGCTACCAGGGGTGGCCGTCAGTCCAAAAGCGACGAATGATGGCTGTGACACCCGTCTCGTTGCGTGCCGGTCGCTACCATCGGAGGTATGCAGACCCTCGAGCGGCTCGATGTTGACGGTTTACGCGCCACCATCGCCGAATTTGCCGACGCCGTCCGAGCCCACGCGGGAGCACTGAACCGCCTAAATGTCTACCCCGTGCCCGATGGCGACACCGGTACGAATATGAGCCGCACGCTCGACGCAGTCGTCGCCGAGATGATGACCTCGGAGGCCGAAATGGTCGCCACCTGCAAGGCCATCAGCCACGGCTCACTCATGGGGGCCCGCGGCAACTCAGGCGTAATTCTGTCCCAAATTTTGCGCGGTATCGCAGGGGTCGTGGCGGGCGAACCAGTGGTTGACGGGACCGTCATGGCCAAGGCGTTGTCGGCGGCCTCCACCGCGGCGTACGCCGCAGTTGGCCGCCCGATGGAAGGAACCATTCTCACCGTCGTGCGAGAAGCGTCCGAAGGAGCCCTGGCCGCGGCAGCCGACGGCAAGCAACTCCTCGACGTGATGGACCACGCTCGAGTCTCTGCGAAGAGTGCGCTTGATCGCACGCCCGACATGCTGCCCGTGCTCAAAGCGGCCGGCGTCGTCGATGCGGGTGGCGCCGGTTTTCTGCTCTTCCTCGACGCTGCCCTTCACGTGGTCGACGGTCGCCCCATCCCTGAAGCGGAGGAAGGTGACGGCATTGCGGCTGACCAGTTCGACGCCATTGCCCACCGGGGCGAAGGTGACGTTTCCGAGCTTCGCTACGAAGTCATGTACTTCCTCGACCTCGAAGATCACCTGATCGAAGACTTCAAAGCAGGGTGGGGTGAGATCGGGGATTCCATCGTCGTCGTTGGTGGCGACGGCATCTGGAACTGTCACGTTCACACCAACGACGTGGGTGCGGCTATTGAGGTACCGCTCAACCTCGGCGGTCGGCCGAAACAGATCCGCGTCACCGATCTGTTTGAGGAGGTGGCGGCCGAGCACGCCATTCGCGAAGCGTCGATCTCAGGCGGAAGCAACGGATCGATGGCCGGTTTGCCTGCGGTCACCACCGCGGTCGTGGCTGTCTCATCGGGCAGCGGGTTGACCGAGATGTTCGGCCAACTCGGTGTGCAGGGTGTTGTCGGTGGTGGACAGACCGCCAATCCGTCGACGGCCGAATTGCTGGCGGCGGTCCAGGCAGTCAACGCCCAGCAGGTGGTGGTGCTGCCGAACAACAAGAACATCATTCCGGTCGCACAACAACTCCACGCGCTGACCGGCAAAAAGGTTGTTGTCGTACCCACCCGCTCGATGCCCGAGGCGCTCGCCGCGCTCGTCGTCTACGACCCCGAAGATTCCAGTGATGCCAATCTCGCGGCCATGACCGCGGCGGCCGAAGCCACCCAAACGGGTGAGGTAACGCAGGCCATTCGAGACACGCAGAGCGAAGTCGGCCCGGTCACCTCGGGCGACTGGATTGGTCTGGTACGAGGCGATGGCATTGTGGCCATCGGCGGTTCGGTCACCTCCGCGTCACGTCGTCTGCTCGACCATCTGGTGACGGCCGATCGTGAGATCGTCACCGTCATCACTGGGGTGGACGCCAAGCGCGCCACCACCGAAGAGCTCATCGCGTGGCTGGGTGAGGCTCACCCGCACGTTGAAATTGAGGTGCACGGCGGCGGGCAGGCGCTGTACCCGTACCTGTTCGGTGTTGAATAGGCGCAGTGACTGCAGCCATCACGTTCAACGACCTTGCGGCGCGACCCGTCGCGGACATCA
>JAYTKG010000044.1:0-10335 GCA_043730435.1 Acidimicrobiia bacterium
GCCAAAGACCTCCGCGCCCTCACCCCACTCACCTACAGCCACGTCAACCCCTACGGCTACATCCACCTCGACATGACCAGCCGCCTAGCCCTCCTCTGAGCCACCTGACCCCAAAACGCACGAAACTTCATGCGGGGCCTTCGAGCACGATGCAGCGGGTCGTGGTCAAGGGCAGCGGTGCTCAACATACTGCTTGATGTTCTGTGTAGAAATCTGTATAGTTAAGGCCATGAGTCTGAAGATTGGTGAGCGTTCGATGTCGGTGACCACGGCAAGCAACCGTGGGGTGTCGGGACTCGTGAGAGATGCCGAGAGGGGTGCCAACATCGTTGTCGAGCGACACGGTCAAGCTGTCGCGGCGATCGTCAGCGTACGTCGACTCAGCGAGTTATCCGCGCTAGAAGCCGACCTGCGCAGCGCAGCGCTGGTGTTGGCCCGCGCTGCCACTGACACGGGTCAACGCACCGACCTCGACGACGCGATCGTTGCGCTCGGGTTTGATCGCGCTGAGCTCGAAGCGGAACTCGACGCCGAGCTCGCCAGCAACGCCTGAGCAGCGCCAACGATGGTTGCACTTCCGCCCGGCGCGCCGCGCGCCTATGTGCGCCTCACCGCACCCGCGTTCGAGGACCTCGAGCGTCTGCTCAAAAAGGATCCCCAGGTCGTGCGATGGGCATTGAAGAAGATGCTCCTCCTCGAACGTGACCCGCAAGCCGGCGACCCGCTCCTCGGTCAACTCGTGGGCTGGCGCAAGCTCGTTGTCGGCGATCGCGACTGGCGCGTCGTGTGGCGTGTCACGACCGACTCGGCGGGCGCCGTGACGATCACGATCGCCGAAGTCTGGGCTGTCGGCGCGCGTAGCGAGGCCGCCGTGTACGAAGAAATGAGCGCTCGTGTCGCCGCCGCCCATCAAACGCCATCGACCATGGCACTCGCCGATGCCATCGAGCTCATCGGGCGACACACCGCCCGCGACGACCTGACCGCAGCAATCGAACCACGGCCCGACCCCGTACCGGACTGGCTTCGCGAACGCCTCCAGCACACCACCGGACTGCACCCCAACGAGATCGACAACATGACCGGCGAACAAGCAATGAAACGCTGGGAGCACTACATGACAACCGGAACATAGCCCCACCGCCAGACAGGCGACCCAAGAGTCACGCCATCCAACCCCCCACCCAGCAACGCCCACACAGCACGTCCGGTGCCCAACAAGCGCAAGGACGGAGCACCCGGGTAACGGCGAGAGTGCAGCCCCGACGTCGGCGAGGTCGACCGCTCGGGGAACGGCCCTGGTCAAGGACGCGGTCAGCGGCCGCTCAGGGCTGATCCGGTGATCGCGATGACTGAGCCGACCATCCCGATGGCTAACGCGACTGGCCACGGCAACCGACCGACCCGGCCGTGATAGAGAAAGGCCCGAAGCGAGTTGAGGCCGCACGATGCGAGAACGCCACCGACGATCACGAACGCTACGGCCATAAGGTCGCCCGTGCTACGCCCGACGCGTCGCTGCTGCTACCTCGGCTTTCGCAACGAAGTTCGCTACGCCCCGTAGCAACACTTGGAATCATCCTCAGCTGCCTGTCCGTTCGGGTGGTCATCAGGTGAGCCAGCCGGCGTCATCGAGGACGCTGGTGGTGTCGTTCGCGGCGAGACGGGTGTAGATCGAGGTGGTGGTGGGGTTGGTGTGGCCCATGAGTTGTTGAATGATCGAGAGCGGCACGCCGCGGCGGGCGAGTTGTGAGCCATAGTAGTGGCGCAGACCATGCGCCATCGCGCCATCCGGCAAACTCACCTCGGCACGGATACAGAACTGGCGTAACTGTCGATCGAGCTGCTGCTGGTTCAACAGCCGCCCGGTGTTCGAGACGAACATTCGGCCTCGGGGCTTGATCGCGAGAGTGGGGGAGGGGCCAGCTGCTTCTTCGGCGCGTTCGCGAAGGTACACGTCGATCGCTTCGGAGGTGCGGGTGGGGATTGGCACGACCCTGCCTTTGCCGCCTTTCGCACCCCGAACCTTGAACACCGGCCGTTCCACATCAACGACGTAACTCGCGGTGGTGAGGTTGCAGAGTTCACTCACCCGTAGCCCGCAGTCCGCCAACACCGAGACCACGGCGACATCGCGTACCGGCCAGTACGAGCGCTGATTATCTGCTGGCGCACGACGGGCGGCATTCAGGAGAAGCTCGACCTCGTCGGCGGTGAAGGTTTTGCCGTCCAGGTCGCGGTCGGTACCGCGTAGTTGGACTTCGTCAGCGTCGGTCGGATCGGTCATGAGATGGCCACGACGCGTCAGCCAATCGCACCAGCCACGTAAGGTGGAAAGCAAGCGTTGTCGGGTCGAGACCGCGAGTTGCTGGTCAGCCAACCAACCCAACGCGATGACGGTCACATCCGAATTCGCGAGTTCTGTCACTGTGACGAAACTCCAGCCACCCAAACCCGCCGAGCTTTCAATGTCAACACGACCGAGAACCGTGTTGAACGCGCCCGCCCACCGCACGAGATCGGTGCGGCGGGCCCGGTCCGAGTTCCCGGGATCATCGGGGCGGTTCCCGATACGTTTCGCCGCCAACCAATCCTCCGCCAACTCAGCAAGATCAGGACCAGAAGAACGTCGTCGAGCGGGGTTGGAAGGCATGATTCGAGTCTAGTGTGTGATAACCTCCATTATCACACACGACGTGGAATCCGTGCGCGGCAACTCGAATGATCCGTCGTCTTGCGGGGCGCATACGGTCGGTATCGACGACAAGAGCGGCGAAGCGTCCGTCATGGATCGCTGCGGTGTCAGTCGGGCTCGTCCTGTGGTTCGAACTGACGGGTAAGTGACGTGGCCAGCATTACGGCAATCAGACAAAATAGTTCAGTGAAGACATCTTTGTGGCCTACGGCGTGGGCCGTGGCGTGGCGGTTTAACCGGTCGGGGGGCCGCTGGGCTGGATACCACTTTTTGTAGGCGGCCGCCAACGGAATGAGCGTGAGATGTTGAGCGTACTCAAGGAACGGAACCTCTTGATCGAGAGGGGCCTTCGCTCGTTTGACAGCCTCCGTACGCTGCTTTGTTGGGAAGATTCGAAGAACGATCGAGTCAATGATGTTCGAAGCGTGCGACTGTGCGAGATGATAATCGCCGTTGAGAGCGGCGTTCGCTGCTCGGACCACTTCGGCCGAACAGCGATCGTTTCGATTGGTCATGAGACCGACGCAGTCGTGAAAGATCTCGACTTGTTTCGTCAAAAGGATCGCCGACCGTCCCGCGCTGTCTGGGGCCGCAAGAAGGTCGTCGATCACTGAACTTGACGGGACCCACGAGAACGGGATCCCGTCCGTCCGGGCGAGGTCGCCGAGACGTTCGTGGTCGGTCCCGTCACGGTCTACGAGGTTCGTCGGGAAGTCACGAAAGATCTTCGTGAAGTCAGGCAACTTCGGTAGCAACTCGTAGATCGGAGAAAGTCCTGCGATGAAGTGACCGATCTTCTCGAAATACGGGTCGAGAATCATCTTCTGCATGCCTGCGATGACAGGTTCGAGTTGTGCCACGAAGTTTCGATTGAAGGCAGCCATCTGTTTGGCGAAGGCGGCCGCAGCCTCTGGTGAGACCTTGATCGAGCGAGTTCCGGACCGAGCGTCGGGTGGTTCGTCAGCCATGGACTCGGGGCGCGCTCGGTTCGAACAGCTTCATGATCGGCACGCTAGTGCTAGTGACGAGGCGCACTGGCTTGGTGGATGCGACGAAGCGGCAACTTAGTCGATTCCGACTGGCAGGACGCGCAGCCTATTCGGCCCAGTACTCCCGAAGCTGGCCCTACCCGCAAAGTAGCGATCAGTGCGCCACGCGGAAGCCGTACGTCGAATGCGTGCCATCTGGACCTCACTATGGAATGGATCACCAGCCCGCCGATAGGTCTTGCGCTCACGACATTCATCGCCTCGTCGGAGGTCACAAATGGTGCCTGGGCGGACACCTGTTCAGTTAATGGGTGGGGTCTTTGTCGAACTCGGTCCAGGATGATTCACCGCGGTTTAGTGGAGACAGATGTCGTACGACGAGATCGCAGCCGTGGTGGGTCTGAACGAGACAGCGGTGAGAAAGCGGTTGTCACGAGTAACCAAGAGAGCTTCACCGACCAGTTCAACGAAAGCGGTGGGCAGCATGTTGGATGACCAGAACGTTGCGCTCGAGCAGGTTTGGTCGGGCAGCGATGCGGTGCGTCTATCGAGCGGAGCCGACGGCGCGGGCGACGATGCCGTTCACGAGGTCGACGGCTTCGCTGACGGCTGCCAGGACTGTGTTGTTGTCGATGTCTTGCCGTGCGCTCGCGTACAGGCCGTCCCATCCGTCATGCGCGATGACGGTTGGGGGCCATTCGTGGCGTTGGCGGTATGCGAACAGGCGCGGGCCGATCGCAGCAATCGCCATGAAGTCCAGATCTTCGACGGCCGCGAGGATCTGAATGTCGACAAGGTCGTGCGCTCTGCTAGCGGCGTCGGGCCCGGTGCACGCGTGGATCTTTTGGGTGATCTGGTGCTCCGCGCTCATCACCCGAACAGGCTCGGGGGCGGGTAACCCGACCTCGGTGAAGATCGCAGCGATGTCGCTACCGAGTCGTTCGACCGGCTGGTCGGTGCTACCGATTTCCGGGTGGCCGAGCTCGAACAGCACGGTCCGGTACGGCTTGTTGAGGTAGCTCAACTTCACCTCGAACGGGTCCATCACATACTCGGTGGGCACACCGTCGGGTGTGGCTTTCTTCAACGTCTTGAGCATTCCGCTGAAACCGTGCCAGCCAGCAGCGAGGCGATCGTTGAACGTATCGACGAAGGTATCGATGTCGACGCCTTCGGCCAGTGAGTAGTCGAGATCTTTGGTGAGCCGGGCCTCGCGCTCATTGATGCGTTGGCGAATCGCCCCACCACCTTTCGCGACACCGTACGGGACGAGCTGAAGAACAACAGTGGACGCAACGGTGTAGTGCAGCCGTCCAGGTGCGACCGATCGGCGGGCTGCCGCCTCGTCGAGCGCACGGCGCAGCACGGCCGCGGACGTTGGTGATGTCATGCCGTGAAGCCAATCTCGTAGAGGAGTGCGTTCGCAGCGGCGCGGCGCAGTAGTCCTTCGTCGGCGGCGCGGCGTGTTGCGTCGGCGAGTCGTTCAGGCATGACAGACCCAATCGAGTCTCTGATAGCGCGTTCAACAGTGACCGACGGGACGCCGTCGTAGTCGGTGAGGTCTGCCGGGTCGGTCCGCGAGTGAACAAGGCGAATGTAGGCAGGCAGGTCCCGCCGGACGCGCCGTGGAGTCCCGACAGTGATGTGTCGCGGGTTGACGAGAGCGAGCTCATGGAACGCGAGAACGCTGTCTCCAACCAGATGGGCATCTTCGCCGACTCGTAGGACCGCCTCCGCGTACGCGGCGTGGTCACCACCGTCGATCCCGTCGACCCGATACAGACCGCGGGCGATGTTAGTCATGCCGCCCCGCGACGCGAGCTTACGAACTTCGACCGATGGCACACCCGCAGCTTGGGCGAGCGCGGTCGTGACATAGCCATGGTACTCGTCCGCGACCTTGTACAACGCCGCCCGGTAACCGGAGTTCTCGACCGCTTCGATCACAGCGGCCCGGTCGATGATGTCGCGTGTGGCCGCCTCGATCGCCGGGCCGAGAGCCGAGACATCGATCTGCGCGAAGGCTCGAGTGAGGTGGGGCGCAAGGGATTCGAGCAGCGCGCTGATGTCGATCTTCGAGAGCGCCGAGGCCAGCAGATCCTGACGGATTCGCTCCAACGCCGAGCCGTCCATCGAAGCAGCAACGGCCGCAAGAGCGGCGTTCACTCCTGACAGCGAGGCCGGTTCGGCAAGATCCTTCATAGCCAACAGCGTACCATCAGAAGTACTGTTCTGCCACCATCCAGACTGCCAACAGCGTACCGTTGCCGGTACGCTGTTGGATCACGGGTCCGTGCCGCCTGACGAATTTGGCCCGACTCACGAAGCGCAGCCATAGGACCTAGCGGTGAATTCCGGCCTTTGCAAGCACCGAAGGGTCGACACCAACGGCACGCCACGCTGCGTGCGAGAGGTCTTTGCGATCGCTATACGCCGTTGCCGCGGTCACAAAATCAGCCTGGAGTAAGGCCATATCCACAGTTTCACCCATACCAGCCAGTTCCTCATTGAGGTTCAGACGCTCTTGAACCAGACGCACGCGAGCCAACGCATCTGCGGCAACCATTTCTTCTTCGATAGCGCCAGCCGCTTCGCGATGGACTCCGCAGTTCGCTTCCGACCTCGCTTCGGTCGATTCGCCGTGAGCGCTTCAAGGTAGAGACGGACCGAACGACTCTCATTACGGCCGACAGCCATCGCCGCCTTGTGCTCAGCGGTAACGGCCTTCGGGCCGCGCTTCTTCGGAACCGAATCTGTCATAGAACCCAAGCCTACTTCGCTGAACACATCAGGAATCGATCGCTCATAACCTCACCCACTAGGTCTTGAACAATCGCAGCCGCACTCCCCCACAGCCGACCATAGGTCTGGCTACTGTGTGATAAGCGCAATTATCACACACTAGACCGGTGCCCTTCAGCGGCTGCTTACCCAAGCCGAGGGCGACACGTTGCGCAATAGCGCTAGTCGCTACCTTCTTCGATGATTGTGAAGTTCGGCCGGGGTTCACCTGTGGACGTTGGGCTGAGAAATGGTCGCTCGAACGTTTGTCCGTCGGGCCAGGTGATGGTCGCTATGCCGGTTGTGTGATCGAAGTCGTACTGGATCTTGTCCGCAAAGGTCTCAGACGTGTCCTCGGGTACAAGATCGGGATGAACGAGTAGGAAGGGCTCGCGGTCGACTGTTTCGAACACTCGGCCATAGCGTGGACCCGGCATGATTTTGCCGGGCTTCAGGAGAGGCGACAGGAACTCTCGCAGATCCATGAGTTGGGCGTCGCTGTGGTTCCCGATCGACTCTGACAACTGAAGTGCCACGTATGCGCTTTCAAGTTCGCGGATCCTGTAGACGGGTGCGTTCTCGATCAACCGGCCGGTGCCTGCTAGGAGCTTGACTTGCAGGGGCGATAGAAGGCTGAGCCAGTAGTAACCAAACACCCTTTGCGAACGATGGGGGTCGTGGGATGGGTCCGGGATTATGAAACCGGTGTACGGGTCAGCATCGTTGTCAAAATTTACGTAGCCGCCCTCCGCCCGCCCTTGGATAGCGCCTTCCAGAACGAAGTCCACAACTTTCTCCTGAAGAATGTCGATGCGCTCTAGCGGAATGTCGGAGGACAGCAGCAATTTGAACGTCGATTCATTTGGGCCAACATGAACGACAAGCGATCCGAACGAGAACTCGATGTCGACGGTGTCATAGATTCCGCTCATCAAAGAGGTCATGATGGCCGCAAGCTTCTCCACACTGAACCGCACTCGCTTGCCTCCCCACTGCCCTGGCAAGAGCGGAGCAATCGTCGTTGGGTAGCGCCGAACGTCGGCCGGTATGGCGCGTTCGAAATCTCGAAGGAGGCCAGAAATGCCGTTTACGATCCAATCAAACCGGAGTTCACTCACCGGTCGGGTAGTCACAAAGAACGCCGTTAGAAACGGTGTCGAGGAGTTATCCCGAGCTCGGGATAAGCGAGCAACAGTGAGATGGACAGCCGATCCCCATTCGCATGCCTCCTCATCGGCCAACCAACCCTGCGCCGCCGCATCAAGCTCGGCACGTTCGCCGCGCTCGATCAACGCATCAGCCTGCGCTACGCCATGCCCGGCATGACCCTCGAAGAAACCGGCAACTACATCACGCACCACACCACCATCGCCGTTCGCGCCGACACCCTCTTCAGTGACGACGCCACCGAACTCATCCACCAAGTCAGCCGAGGACTACCACGCGCCGTGAACAACCTCGCCGTCCAATCACTCATCGCCGCGTACGCCACCAAACGCAACATCGTCGACGAAACATCCGCCCGAGCCGCCATCACCGAAGTCACCACCGACTGACACCAGCGCCACGATTCCCACAACAGCGCCACCATCAACACGAAACCGTCCGCACCCACGATGACGCAGCCATCCTTAACGAGCGTGGCGTCCTACACCTGCGGCGTCAACCGCGACCCCGTCGGGGGCGTTTATCTGGGCCGCGATAGCAGGACCACCATCACCCGAAAACCCGGCTGCACCGGTCCCGGCAACCGTAGAAATGACCCCGCTCGCACTGACGCGACGAATCCGATTGTCCTGGAAATCACCGATGATGATGTTGCCCGTAGCGTCAACCGCAACAGCTTGCGCATTGTTCAGCTGAGCAGCAGTGGCAGGACCACCATCACCCGAAAAACCCTGTGTACCGTTCCCGGCCACGGTGTTTATCGTGCCGGGGGCGGTGGCCGGTACCACCCGTCGTACCCGATGGTCGCTGTAGTCGGCAATGTAGATGTCGCCGACCGCGTCAACCGCGACACCGACCGGGGCGTTCATCTGGGCAGCGGTGGCAGGACCACCATCACCCGAAAAGCCGGGACCGCCACCGATCCCAGCGACCGTCGTGATAACCCCGCTCAGGCTCACCTTGCGAACCCGACGATTGGTGGCGTCAGCGATGAAAATGTTGCCGACAGCATCGACCGCAATCCCAATCAGGTAAGAGAACTGGGCCGCGGTAGCAGGACCACCATCACCCGAAAACCCCAGAACACCATTCCCAGCGACCGTCGTAATAACCCCGCTCGGGCTTACACGACGAACCCGCGCGTTACTGGAGTCAGCGATGAAGAGGTTGCCGGCTGCGTCGACTGCGACGTCCCTAGGTTGGTAAATCTGGGCGGCGGTAGCAGGACCGCCATCACCTGAAAAGCCGCCAACACCATTCCCGGCGACCGTGAAAATGGTCCCGCTTGAGCTTACCTGACGAATTCGATTGTTAGCCAACTCAGCGATGAAGATGTTGCCGGCGGGTCGACCGCAACACCAACCGGGGCGTTCAGGCTGGCATCGGTAGCAGGGCCGCCATCACCCGAAAACCCAGGACTACCGTTCCCGGCGACGGTCGTGATAACGCCGCTCGGGCTTACGCGACGAATCCGATTATTATTGTAGTCCGCGATGAAGATGTTGCCTGAAGCATCGGCAACGACATCGTTCGGGTAGTTCAGTTGGGCGGTAGCAGCAGGACCGCCATCACCCGAAAACCCGTTGATACCGGTCCCAGCGACCGTGCTGATAATTCCCGGAGGATCTACAGCCGCCGTGGCCGCGACATGTGGCAGCAAGACATCCACTGCCAGGCACGAAACAACCAGACTTAACGCACTCACCAACACGAACAGTGCTCGGCGCGGGTGCCGAGTAGACCGCCAGCGTGAACGATTATCTGACAGACCGGCCGTAACAGCCCGAAAACGCCGTGAATGCACCATGACCTAACATCCCGTTCGATAGAACGACCCCGCCGCCGTTACCCAGGTCCACCACCCAGACCTTCTGACCTTGACAGGTTCCAGAAGCGGCGACAATGCCTAAATGTGGACATGTCCACAAGTGGACACCAAGCGGTAAGTAATCCTCAGAAACAACTGGGCCAAATGACCTAATCGCTCGATGCGAGGAATTGATCTGCTGGATCGACTATCTCGTCGGACTCGTGATCTCGTGTCGATAACGGTCCTTTATGAGACACAGCCGCACCGACCCCAAACTTTCCGAAACGGTGTTGCAGAAACCGTGCGCGAAATCAACGTCTCACACCGGACTGACGAATGGGTTTCTGACACACTCGCCGAGGTGGGTCACCTTCTGGGCTGCGCACGTCTCTCGAAGTTCGATCAGCACTACGACTTCCAACGCTTGCCGTGAAAGCAGCCGAGGTGTTTTCGGCCTTCACCGAGACGGCATCCTGTACCCTCGACACCGAGCGTGCGGCGTAAGTAACGAACGGACCGAAGTTAGAGTGACCGGCTCACGGTGATGGCCCGCGCGACCATGCCGAAGGTTTCGAAAAAATTCTTGGTATGACGATCTCCTGGAAGCGCAACCGCGTCCAGGGTGGTGCACAAACGGTCGCGTGCCCAGGCGATGGCTTGATTGAGTAGTTCCTCACCGACGCCGAGTTCGCGCGCATCTGGTTCCACGTAAATGGCTTCGATTCGCGCTGCGGTTGCGGTCGATGACACGACGGCGTAACCAATGACGGCATCGTCGATCAAGCCAGCGAACACGACCACATCAGGCGAGCCGAAGCGAGTCGAGAGCGTCCAGGCAGCGCCGTCTACATCCAGGTGGACCGCGCCACCACGCACTGGACGCACCATGTCTC
>JAYTKG010000045.1:0-9826 GCA_043730435.1 Acidimicrobiia bacterium
CCGCCGAACGAGCCGAATGGGAACGCAAATACTTCGTCTCCGACGAAACACACCCCGACAAAACATACGCCCACGTCATCAACATCGACGCCCTCGAACGCGCCGAACGAACAGCCAGTCGTCGTTCTTAGTGGCGCCGTTGTGTCCGTTTGCTCGGCAACGAAAGAGCTCGGATCAGCGTGGGTGCTGCTCCATGAAGGTTGCCGCATCGCTGTCCGAGATGATGTGGTCCGAGTATGTGAATGTGCCGTGGTCTCGCACCTCGCGGGCAGCATCCAGAAAGCCGGTCATCGCCGCCCGGGCGAAGGACCCTCCCACGCTTATGCGTTTCACGCCGACCTTGTCCAGATCGGCGACGGTGGTCGATAGCCCGGCAAGGCCCATCACCACGTTCACAGGGCGATCGACGGATAAGCAAACGTGCTCGATGTCGGCCAGCGTTCGTAACCCCGGCGCATAAACAACACCAGCGCCCGCATCGGCAAAGGCCTGCAGCCTCGCAACGGTTTCGTCAACGTCCGGACGTCCCCAAAGAAAGTTCTCGGCCCGAGCTGTCAGCAGGAACGGCAGATCTCGAGCGGCTTGTGCCGCCGCTGTGATTCGTTCAACGGCGCGATCGAAGCCAAAGATGGGATCGTCGGGGTCTCCGGTTGCGTCCTCGATGCTCCCTCCAACCAGCCCCATTTCTGCGGCGAGTCGAATAGTTTCTGCGCAGTGTTCTGGATCCTTTCCGAACCCATCCTCAAGATCTGCAGACACTGGTAGAGCGGTCGCCTCGGCAATGGCTCGCGCATTGTCGAGCACCTCGTCGCGACTCAAGCTTTGCAACGAGTCACGCTTGCCAACAGAGAAGGCGTACCCGGCGCTTGTCGTTGCCAGAGCCTCGAACCCGAGGGCCGCCAGGATGCGCGCTGTTCCGGCATCCCAAGCATTCGGAATGACAAACGACCCTGGGCGGTGATGAAGGTTCCGAAAGGCGGCGAATTTCGCTTCAACGTCCACGTGGCCGGTTTAGCACGGTTGCGCCCTCGGCCGAGCGAACTCTCGCGCACCCCTTCGTTAGTCTGGGAGCATGGTCGTCGTGCACGCAGATGTTGATCTGACCTGGGACGAATTTCTCGGTCTTCCCTATGAGACCCGCAACACGGATCTCATCGACGGGAAAGTGATCGTGAACTCTCCAAATGCGCAGCATGAACAGATCGTTGGCAATCTCCTCTTCGCCTTGAAGCTGTGGCAGCGGGGCCTGCCAGGTGGAAGTCCTTTCACCGAGCACGCGGCGCATCGACCTGGTCCGAAAACGAGGCGATTATGAAGCACTCGGCATACCCGAGTTCTGGATCATCGATCCCGACCTCGAGGTCATGCTCATCGCCCGCCGATCCGACATAGCTGGCGGGTATGTCGATCTCGTCCTCGAGTCGTCAGACACCATCACGTCGCCGCTCCTCCCCGGTTTCCAACTCGTCGTCAGCGAACTCTTCGTCAGCTGAGGCCTTCGCTTCGGGTTGTCATGGTGACGAGGCTTCGTACTGGTGATCCAGGGCGGCGGTCAGCGGGCGGCGGTGATCAGGAGTGAGGCGGTGGGGATGTGGGCAGAGCCGTCGGGCTGGGTGTAGCTGGCGAGGGAATCGGCCATTGCGCGTACAGCGGCAGCCTGGGTTGCGGGGGAGAGGGCGAAGAAGGGGGCGGACCACGGAAGGGCTCGAAGGTGGTCGACGATGTACTGCTCCAGTGGGGGGATTTCGACCACGAGATGCAGCATCTCGATGTGAGGATCGGGCAGCCCGGCCTCAGTTGCCCAGCGGTGGAGCAGCGCCTCGCCCCCGGGAGGAATGGCTTGCTCAAGAATGCCGGGCGCGATGCCGCAGTGCTCTGCCATCATCGAGGCTTGCGCGGCCAGGTAAGGCGAGAGGTGGATCGGCGCCCACACCGTTGCGCCAAGCGAGCCGCCGGGCCGCAGCACACGGTGCATCTCCGCGAGTCCATCGGCTGGTGACGGGAAGAACTGCAGACCCTGCTGACAGATGACGGCATCGAACGAGGCGTCTTCGAATGGCAACTCCAATGCCGATGCAACGTGCCACTCGACGTCGTGAGGAGTCGGCTGCGAGCGTGCTTTCTCGATCATGCCCGGGTTGATATCGACTGCAGCGATGCTTCCACTGGAGCCAACGACGATTAACGCTGCTAGCGTCGCGAACCCGGTCCCGCAGGCGACGTCCAACACGCGTTGACCTGGCCGAACGACAGCCGCTACCAGCGCCGCAATGAACGGCTTCATGAGCGGAGCGACGTAGGCGTCGTAATGATCGGGCACGCCGAGGCCTACTTGGAATCCTGAGCTCTGCTGATCAGTCATGTGATCGCTCCGATGGTCTTCCCGGAGGATACGCAGTCCGTGGACGCCGCGCTACAGGCTGGGGTTGATGAGGTACTTCTCGCCGGTCTTGATGCTGGCGTACGCGCGGGTTGTGTTGAGGTTGAGGGCATCGGCCAAGGAGATGACGCTGGTGTAGTGGCTGGCGAACGTGGTGGTGAGTTCACGACCGACGCGCTGCTGCAAAGCAATCATGTCTGCGAAACCGATCTTTTGCAGATAGGGCGTGAGCAGCCACCCGCTCAGAGCCCAACACAGACCGAACGAGCGGTTGAGTTCGGTCGCACTCGGGTCGAGCCCGCCGTAGATGTAGACCTGCTTGAAGGTGGACGACCCGTACCGGCTGTAGGAAGTTGCTTTGGCGTTCGCAGCCACTTCCATGGCGGTCAAAATCTGGCCGGCGAGCTTGCCTCCACCGATCGCATCGAAGGCGATGGTGGCACCGGTCTCGGTGAGCGCGGCGATGAGATCTTTCATGAAGGTGTCCGAACTGGAATCAACGACGTACTTCGCACCGATGCCGCGAAGCAGGTCAGCCTGTTCCGGTTTGCGCACGATGTTGACCAATTCGATGCCGTCGGCGATGCAGATCTTGTTGAGCATCTGCCCGAGGTTTGATGCCGCCGCCGTGTGCACCAGCGCGGTGTGGCCGTCGCGACGCATGGTCTCGGTCATGCAGAGCGCCGTAAGCGGATTCACGAAACTGGAGGCACCCTGCTCGGCGGTGATGCCATCGGGAAGCGCGAAACAGAGCGCAGCCTTCACACACCGATACTGCGAGTACATGGCGCCGCCCGCGATGGCAACGGTCTTGCCGAGCAACGCTTGGGCCGCGTCCGAAGTACCAGCGGCAATCACCACGCCGGCACCCTCGTTACCGACGGCCATCGACTCATCGAGCCGGCCCTTCATTCCCCGCAACACGTTGGGCGCCAGAGGTGCCGAAATCGTTGCCGACGCACCAGATCCGGTTGCGGTCGCTTGGGTGAGATCGGCTCCACCGATCAGTAGACCCAGATCGGATGGATTGATCGGCGCAGCATCAACACGAATGATCACCTCGTCATCCCCCGGAGCTGGCGTCGGTACATCCACCAGCGAAAGTTCCAGCGTGCCAGCGCTGGTGACCAGGGAACGCAGCTGTAAACCGGAAGCGGGGAATGACGTCATGTGTTCGACCCTACGACGGCGTTCGTCTCCGTGCTTGTTGTTGGCCGGCGTTCCTGCTAGCTGCCGAGTTTGATGGTTTCGGTGGAGATGGTGAACTCGGCGAGGAGGTCGGCGAAGGGGTCGACACCGATGCCGGGTCCGGTGGGTACACGCAGGTGGCCGTCTTCCAACACGAAGGGCGCAGTGACATCGCGATGGAAGTACCGGGACGACGCCGAGGTGTCACCCGGCAACGTGAATCCAGGCAGCGCGGCGAGCGCAACATTGGCGGCGCGACCAATGCCGGTTTCGAGCATGCCACCACACCACACCGCGATGCCCGCAGCAACACAGATGTCATGGATCTTCACCGCCTCGAGGTAGCCGCCAACCCGGCCGGGCTTGATGTTGATGACGCGACACGCTCCGAGCGCGATGGCGTGGTGGGCAGCCCGCGGCGATGTGATCGACTCGTCGAGGCAGATCGGCGTGCGCAGGAGCTGCGCCAGTTGGGCATGGCCACGAACGTCATCTTCGGGGAGCGGTTGCTCGATCAACAGCAGGTCGAACGGATCGAGTCGGGCAAGCAGCGCGGCGTCGGCCAGCGTGTAGGCACAGTTGGCGTCCACCTGAAGCATGACGTCGGGGAACCGCTCACGAACCGCAGCGACATGAGCGACATCTTTACCGGGCTCGATCTTCAGTTTGATGCGCAGATAGCCCTCGGTCACGTAGCCCTCAACCGTGTCGAGCAACGCCGGAATCGAGTCGTGAATACCGACCGATACCCCTGATGGCACGCGGTCCTTGGTGGCGCCGAGTCGCTCGGAAAGAGGTTGGCCGTAAAGGCGACACTCCGCGTCGAGTACGGCGGCTTCGATGCCGCCCTTCGCCATGGGGTGCCCACACACGGGCGCCATGATGCCTGACACCGTGGAGGCAACCACGTGGTTCGGGTTAAGACGGGGGAGCAGGAATCGTTTGATGATTTGCGCGGCGCCGTCGGAATACTCCGAGGTATACAGCGGTAGTTTGTCGGCTACACACTCACCCCAGCCTTCGGTGTCGGGGCCGACGACTTGTACGAGCAACACTTGGCGCGAGGTCTCCGTACCGAACGACGTGCGGAAAGGAGCGACCAACGGCAGGTGCAGCTGATGAAGAACAGCGTGGGTCAGTTTCACAGCGACGCTTTCTTGGTTCTTCTTGAGGGCGACGCCAGTTGATGGCACGGCAGCAGGCTAGCGAATAGCCTGCTGGCACATGTCGAACCAGGTCACCGCCCGCAACGTCCTTCGAGACCGATCGGTGGTGTCAGTGCTCTTCTGCACGTTCGCCGGCTCGACGGCGGCCGTGGCCCAGGCAGTAGCGCTGGGCAAGTTGGTGTACGACATCACCGGCAGCAAGGCCGATCTCGGGTTACTCGGGCTGGCCGAATTCCTCCCGACCGCCATCCTCGTTCTGGTCGCCGGTTCCGTCGCCGACCGCTTCGACCGCAGGAGGGTCGCCGCAGCCGGGCTCACGGTAGAGATCCTGAGTTCGCTCTACCTGGCTTGGTTCGCGACCCACCACGGCAAGCAAATCTGGTCGGTCTTCGTGGCGGTGATCTTCTTTGGTATCGCTCGCAGCTTCGCCACGCCTGCTGCCCGAGCCTTGACGCCCGCGGTGGCCCCAGAGGGCACCATGCCACGTGTGGCCGCCCTCGGCTCGGTGATGTGGCAGTCGGCGTCAATCGCCGGGCCGGTATTGGCAGGCGTCCTGTTCCTCGTCGGTCCGGCGTGGCCGTTCCTGGCCGCAGCGCTGCTGCTCGCCATCGCTGCCGTGGCGATCTTGTTTGTCCACCCAATTCACGGTGTCGAGGCTTCCAGCGAGCGGCCGACGCTGTCACACGCGCTGGAGGGATTGAAGTTCGTCCGCCGCACACCTCTGCTGCTCGCAGCCATTGCGCTCGACCTGTTCGCAGTGCTGTTCGGCGGCGCCGTGGCTCTCTTGCCGGTACTCGCCAAAGATCGGTTGCATGTGAACGCCGTGGGTCTCGGCTGGCTGCGTGCGGCAGGTGGCATCGGTGCCGCGACCACCGCGATCTACCTGGCCGCACGTCCATTCAATAGCCGCGTCGGCAAGCGTCTGCTGATCGCCGTCGGCGTGTTTGGTGTTGCCACCATCGTGCTCGGCCTCACGAAGAGCTTCGTAGTCGCCATGCTGATGATGGCCGTGCTCATGGCGGCGGACATGGTGAGTGTGTTCGTCCGTTCTACCGTCGTGCCGCTCGCCACGCCCGCGCTCATGCGCGGTCGGGTTCTCGCTCTCGAAGCCGTATTCATCGGCGCATCCAACGAACTTGGCGCCTTCGAATCGGGCATAACGGCGGAGGCCTTGGGAACTGTCGTGGCTATCGTGCTCGGCGGTGCCGCAACGCTGGTGATCGTGCTGGTGTGGTGGGCGCGCTTCCCGCAGCTTCGTGACCTCGACAGCTTCGACGAATTGCAGCCCGCCCGCAACCCTCCGGCTTAACGGCGGCGGTTTTTGGTGGTGCCCATCTCAAGTGGCTCGTGCAGACGGCAGTTGACCCGAAGGTCACTGGACGCCATGGTGATCTTGAGGGCGTCGCAGAAGCGGGTGCCGTCGGCCTGATCACTCAGGAAACTGCACGTTGAACAGGCCCGAACCACGCCGATGATGCCAGCGTTATGAAAGGTGGCCATGAGGTCGACGAGCGTCGACAGGATCGCTGCGTTGGCCTCTTCGTTCCGGCCGCCGAGGGCTTCACGAACGGTCTCACGAGCCCCGTTCAGCTGTGCGGCCAGGGCTCGACCCTGATCCGTCAAGGTGATCACCGAACGGCGACGATCGGACGGATCGACGGCACGGCTGACATGGCCCTTGTCTTCCAGCGACGCAATGGCTTCACTGGCGCTGGGCTGGGTGACGCCAACCTCGCGGGCGAGTTCGCCCACATGCCCCGTGGGGGGAGCGCCGTCGCCGATTAATTCCAGCAGCTGAATCTGCAACGGGGTTACGCCGTACTTTGTGCCGAGTTCTTGATAAAAGGCACGCTGTCCCTGAGCGATGCGCTCGACGGCAGCGAGCACTTTATTTTCCGTGCCGTACTCGGCGGTCTTCACTATTAGTTCTCCCATTACATAGACCGGGTCATTCACAGCCTCTTCGCCCACCAATGTTGTCCGCCGCATCTGTCTGCCACCCCTCTTACCGTGGGCACCATATCATCCACCATGCCACTCTCCGTGCTCGGCAACAGAATCTTTCTTGAGCTTAGCCTTTCGGCTATGTGCCGTTGCTAGCGTCGACGCATGGAGCAGCCAGAACTCGTCCAGTTAGACCGTCGAACCGGCGGTGTCGCCATTCTCACTCTCGTTAACCCGAAGGTCAACGCCCTGTCGATACAGCTGTTGAGCCAGCTCGAAGACCATGCATTTGACCTGCAACGCAATCCTCCGGGGGCGGTGATCGTTACCGGAGGTGACCGCATCTTTGCCGCGGGCGCCGACATCACCGAATTCGGCGGTCGGGCCGAAGCCGAGCGCATCGGGCCGAAATTCCATTCGGCGCTCAACGCCGTTGCCGCCATTCCGCGCCTGGTGATAGCCGCAGTTTCGGGGTTTGCGTTGGGCGGTGGCTGCGAGCTGGCGTTGGCGTGTGACTACCGCATTGCCAGTGAACGCGCCGTCTTCGGTCAGCCGGAGATCCTGCTTGGTATCATCCCCGGCGGCGGCGGAACGCAACGGCTAAGCCGCCTGATCGGGCCGGCGCGGGCGAAAGAGATCTGTCTCACCGGCCGTCAGGTGAAAGCCGACGAAGCGCTCCGTATTGGGCTGTGCGACGAGATCGTTCCGGCGGAACAATTGCACGAACGCGCCCTGGCCCTGGCCGGTCAACTCGCCTCCGGTGCACTGCAGGCACAAGCGTTGGCGAAGGCCGCCATCGACGGCGGATTGCAAGGATCGCTGGCTGACGGCCTCGCCCTCGAGCTTGGGCTCTTCGCCGATGTCTTTGAGACCGAAGACAGTCGCATCGGAGTCAAGAGCTTCCTTGAGCACGGTCCGGGCAGGGCGAACTTCGTCGGGCGCTAAGGTCGGGCGCTATGCCCTACGCAGCAGTCAACGGTCAGCGGATCTGGTTTGAAGATTCGGGTGGTGAGGGCCCTGTCATCATCTTGGGCCACGGCTTCTTGATGGATCGATCGATGTTCGACCATCAGGTCGCCGGACTTCGGGACAAGTACCGACTGATCACGTGGGACTCTCGTGGGTTCGGTCGCACCGAATACGACGGCCAGCCCTTCACGTACTGGGATCTCGCCGATGACTGCGTTGGGGTACTCGACTCGCTCGGCATTGATCGAGCCATCGTTGGCGGTATGAGCCAGGGTGGGTTCGTGTCGTTGCGGGTTGCGCTGCGCTATCCCGAGCGGGTTCGAGCGCTCATCCTCATCGACACGCAGGCCGGTTCCGAGCATGCGGAGCAGATCTCGCTCTATCAGGGCATGTTTGATGCGTGGGCAGCGAATGGCGCCGACCATGATATGGCCTGGGTCGCGGCATCGATCATCATCGCCGACCCGGTTGAAAACATGCGTTGGATACCGAAGTGGAAAGCTCGCGCCAAGGAATCAATCGTGGAACCCGGGCGTTGCCTGTTGTCCCGCGATGACATTTCTGAGCAGGTCAAGAGCATCACCTGCCCGGCCATGATCGTGCACGGCCTGGCCGACGTTGCCATCTCCATCGATCTGGCTCAGCTCTTGCGCACCCTGTTGCCCGGCTTTCAGCAGATGAGCATCATCGAAAGCGCCGGGCACGCTGCCAACCTCACCCACCCGGAAGTGACCAACCGGGCCATCAAAGAGTTTTTGCTTACGCTGACGTTGTAAAGGTCGCCAGGCCCATCTCAAGCGGATGGGCCAACGCCGGATGCGTCGGTCGTACCCGCACGGTAATGCCGTAGGGCCCGTTTTCGGCTGGCGTCAACGAGGCCTGCCACACGCCGGACTCGCCGAGATGCAAAGCGACGGCGTGTGGTGAGATCAGCAGATCTTCGCCGTCAACCTCCCCGTGGATGGCCTCCACCACGACGTCGGTCGGCGAAATCGAACCGAGCGAAACGGTAGCGGTCACGTCGAACGCCGGTCCGTCGCTGCCACCGGTTGCGTTCACCGTGATGTCGCCAATCGAAACCTTCGGCCACTGCGACACGATGGAGGCCTTCCACGCCGTGAGCTGTCGTCCGACCGCGAAGTCGTGGTCGGCAAACACATCGGCCTGCGCCGCGGCTGGTTCGTACAGGTGCTCCACATAGTCACGCACCATGCGGGACGCCGTGAAGACCGGACCGATGGATGCCCAGTTGTGGCGCACCATGTCCCACCAGTTGTCGGTGCCGTCGTAATAGGTGCCGATCACTTCGTTTTCGAGCACGTCGAACAGGGACTCGGCTTCAAGACGATCGCGGGCTTCCATGTCGTGCTCCTGCTCGAAGGAGTCGATCTTCCAACCGTTACGGCCATCGAAGGCTTCGTCCCACCAGCCGTCGAGCACGGAGCAGTTCAGCGCGCCGTTGAGGGCGGCCTTCATGCCACTGGTGCCGCACGCCTCAAGCGGGCGGCGCGGGTTGTTGAGCCACACGTCGCAACCCTGATACATCGTCTTGGCCAGATCCATGTCGTAGTCATCGACGAACACAAAATGATCGTGGGTTTCCGTGCGCTGAGCGAACCTATTGACCGCCTGGATGACCCGCTTGCCCTCGTCGTCGGCCGGGTGGGCCTTGCCGGCGAAGACGAACTGCACCGGTCGTTTGCTGTCTCTCAGCATCGCCAACAAGCGGTCGGGCTGGCTGAGCAGAAGCGCGGCGCGCTTGTACGTGGCGAAGCGTCGAGCGAAGCCGATGGTGAGCACATTGTCGTTGAGTACTCGTGGTCGACCGGTGCGCACTCGAATATCTCGCACCAACTCGCGCCGACCAATGGCCCGGGCTGCCCTGATATCGGCCGATGAAATGCCGTAGGCCCCCTTCCATTCTTCAGTCGTAGCGCCATCCCATATGGCGCCGACCGATGGGGCCAGCACTCTGCTGAAATGGGGGCCAACCCAGGTGTGCGCGTGCACCCCGTTGGTGACCGAGGTGATCGGCACCTCCTCAGCATCAAGCCCTGCCCACAGCCCAGCGAACATGCCGCGGCTCAATTCGCCATGCAGCGCGGCCACACCGTTGGCCCGGGCCGCGACCCGCAACCCCATGGCAGCCATGTTGAACCGGTCGAGGTCTTCGTCGGCT
>JAYTKG010000046.1:0-1599 GCA_043730435.1 Acidimicrobiia bacterium
CGCGTGCGCTGGAAGGCAAGCGCGACGACGCCTGGCGAGCCTTCGATCAGGCGAGCCGCGAGCTCGACCGCCAGCGGGAATCGTTGCTGGACGACATTGGCCGGCGGCTCGAGCAGACGCTGGAGCTCGAGCCACTCTTCACTTTGCGCTGGCGCCTGTTGTAAGGTCGGCGAGGACGAATCTCAAGGTTTCAATTGGCCGAACAGCAATCTTGCAATCAGCCGCATGACGCACCTATGGGGACGACATGACCGGGAAAGCACGATGAAACACGACGAACCCGACAAGCTCGACCTGCGCTCCCACGACGTCGCCGAGGATCGGCGACAGGAACTCCTGCGCCTCTTCCCCGAGATCCGCACGGAGGGCGGCAAGCTCGACTTCGACCGCCTCAAGCTCGCGCTCGGCGAGACCGTGGACGTGGGCAAGGAGCGCTACGGGATGAATTGGCCGGGGAAGGCCGATTGTTTCCGGACGATCCAGGCCCCCAGTCTCGGCACGCTGCGCCCGGCACGCGAGGAGAGCGTCGCCTTCGACACCACCCAGAATCTGATCATCGAGGGCGACAACCTCGAGGTGCTGAAGCTCCTGCAGAAGTCCTATCTGGGCAAGGTCAAGATGATCTACATCGACCCGCCGTATAACACCGGAAAGGACTTCATCTACCCGTACGATTTCAGCGAGAGCTTGCAGACCTACCTCGAGTACACCGGGCAGGTAGACGCCGAGGGCCGGAAGTTTGGGACGAATCCCGACACCGACGGTCGCTTCCACTCGAAGTGGCTGAACATGATGTACCCGCGACTGTACCTGGCGAGGAATCTGCTGCGGGAAGATGGGGTGATCTTCATCAGCATTGACGATAAGGAACTCCACAATCTGCAGCGGCTGTGTGACGAACTGTTCGGTGAAGAGAACCGCGTGGGGCTGATTGCATGGAAGAACGTGACCGACAACAACCCGACGCTGATCACGCCGGACAACGAGTTCATCGTCTGTTACGCGCGGTCACGTGAGACACTTCCTCGATCGTGGACGAGCCGCTTCTCTGTTGCGAAGGAAGTCCTGCAAGGCGAGTACGAGCGATTGAAGAACGAGGCCTTGCCGGTCGAGGTCATTCAGGAACGTATACGGGAGTTCATCGCTGACAACGAAGAATCCGTTGGATTTCTGAGCCGATACAAGCATGTGGACGGGGGAGGCGTGTACACCGGCTCCGAGAGTGTCCATAACCCGCGTCCAGGTGGATATGACTTCGAGGTCCTTCATCCTCGGACCGGCAACCCTATGCGGAAGCCAGCCAATGGATATCGATTTCCGGAGGCAACCTTTCGAGAAATGGAGGCTAAGGGAATTATCCTCTACGGGCCGGATGAAGCGCGCATCGTCAAGATCAAGAAATACTTGGTCGAATACGAAGATGCCCTTCGAAGCGTCATCACGCTCGACGGTCGACTCGGCTCATACGAACTAAAGCGGCTCTTCCCCGGGAGCGACACAATATTTACCAATCCCAAGCCATCCGAACTGCTGGCATCACTTATTTCATTCGCGGCAGAGTCTGACGCACTGATCTTGGATCTTTTTGCTGGCAGCGGA
>JAYTKG010000047.1:0-3528 GCA_043730435.1 Acidimicrobiia bacterium
GGAAGAGGAACGGCACCTCGCGGGCTACACCCTCGCCGCGCCCATCGGCATTCGCACCCGCTCCCTCTCGGTATAGCCCGCAACGCGAACTCTCGCGCACCCCTTGCGTAAGGTGAGCGGCATGAGCGCCACTTTCCCCTCAACGATGCCGCGTTTCGTGGTGATCGATGTTGAGACCAGTGGCCTGTCCGCGCGCCGTGACCGCATTCTGCAAGTAGCTGCCGTCGAACTCGACGCAAGCGGTGCCCTGGTTAACGAGTGGTCGAGCTTCGTGCGGCCCCGCTTCGGTCGCGTCGGGCCTACGCATGTGCACGGTCTTACCGCGGCATCTCTTCGGTCGGCACCAGCGTTCCGGGTCGTTGCGCCAGAGTTGGCCAAACAGCTTGAGGGTGCCGTCGTGGTCGGGCACAACATCGACTTCGACTGGGCGTTCGTTCGCCGGTCCCTCAAACGGTCACGGGTGCCCTTGGCCCCCACGGCGCGGCTCTGCACGCTCGACCTCTCCCGATCGCTCGATCCTGATCGGTTGATGCGCCACAAGTTGGCCGACATCTGTGGCCGCCTCGACGTACCCCTAGACAACGCGCACGACGCGCTGGCCGATGCCCGCGCTACCGCGGAGGTGCTTCGCCATCTGCTGCAGAGCGCCCAGATCGACGGCACCACACTGGTTTCGCACCGGGCCTTTCGATCAACGACCAACCCCGGGCGTCCCCGCCGAAAGAAACGTTGGTGGCGCCGGTTCAAACGTCAGCGGTAGCGGGCCAGCACACGCGCTGCGGCGCGTTGGCCAAGGTCCGACCACGTCGTGGGCGTCACCACGGTTGCGTTGTCGGCCAGGCGAAGCAGTAACCGTTCAAGCCAGGGCTCACCGGACACCAACAGGTCAACTTCGGCCGAACCGTCGGGCTGTGGGCGAACGGCCTGCACCGGATACCGAGACGTGATCCATAGGCCCGCCGGTTGCACCAGCAGCATCACCGGCGTCATTCCCACCGACGAGGCGAACCAAAGGGCGTCGGGTTGCGACACATCACGATGCTCGAAATGTCTACCCTGCGGGAGGCACTGCTCGATGCGGTCGATACGGAAGCGACGCTCCTCCCCCGACAACGAATCATCGGCAATCACATACCAGTCACCCTGACTGGCGAACACCGCTTGCGGCGCAAGCACTCGCTCGGTTCGCTCGTCCCGGCGAGCCGTGAAGTACGTGACGGCCAGATACTCCCGCTGTTCCGTGGCGGTGCGCACGAGATCGAGGAAGGGTGGACGCTCCAGATCGACGGCGACATTTGATGCCGCTCCCAAGGTCTTTTCAAGTTTGCCCAATGCACGATCGAGCGGTCCTCCCGGCTCAGCACCCGGCATGGCCATGGCCGCCCGTCCGGCCGCGAGCAGAGAGAACCCTTCGGCCGATGTGAGTCGCAGGGGGCGGGTGAACAAGCGAGGCACCCCCATGTGGATCACGCCGTCTTCGATGAACAGGTCAATCATTTCGTCCACATAGGGCGGCAGACCACACATTGACGCCTTCTCGAGGTCGGCGATGAGTTGCTTTTCCCCCACACCGAACCGGCTGGCGGTCTCGGCCACCGAGGCCTCACCTCGTTCCATCAGCCATGGAAGCATCACCAACAGTCGACGCAGGCGGTCGGCCGTTGCCTGGGGCCCGCTCACGCTGCACCAGCCATGTGTTCGAGCCACGCCACAATGTCGGCGCGAACCTCGGGTGGGCTCAAAACTTCGGCGTGATCGCCCAGGCCAAACAGCCAACTGCGGAATGCGCTCACGTTGGCGCACGGCACGCGCACCACGATCGAGCCGTCGGGCCGACGTTCGTCAACATTGCCTGCGCCGACCTCGTTTTCAACCCGCTGCGCGCGCAACGAAGCCACCAGCACCATGGCGCTGGTGCCGGTGGCGTCCCCAATGGCTTTCGGGTCGTCCATTACCGCGGTTGCCGGGTCGAATCCGTCGGGCACGGTGAAGCTGGCACCGTCCCCAACCTCGACGTCGCTTTCGATACGGTCGACGCGAAACGTGCGGCGTTCTCCCGAGGCGTGCTCCAACCCGACGACATACCAGAAGCCCTCGCGAGACAGCAGCCCCCACGGATCGAGTTGCCGCTGTTTGCCGCGATACCGAAACGTGGTGGTGGCCCGCGAAAGGTGAGCGTCGAATAGTGGCGCCAACGCCGGAAGTGACGGGAGGGCCGCGGTGACATCGGTGGCCTCGAACGAACCGTCAGGACCGCCGATTTTGAGCAGCGCATCGTCGCCCCAATCCACGCCAAGACGCACGGCCGCGACGGCAAGTTGCAGGGCGCGTTTCTCATCCTCGGTGAGCCCAAGGTCACCCAACTCGTACGCGTCGCGGTCGATCCAGTAGCCGGTGGCACCATCGGAGAGCACGGTTTGCTGCAACGGAATGCCTTGGCTGCGCAGCACGCCTTTGTCTCGTTCAAACGCACCGCGACGGGCCGCCGTTTCGGCCGGGTACTGGCCAGGCATGTTGTGAAAGATCCGGTCGAGAGACAACGGCACCTTGGTCTCCAACAGCACCGCCAGCAGATTGGTAAGGCGTTCGAGCGGATCAGCCATCAGCTCGTCCGCAGGTTGTCGGGCAAATGTTCCACACCGGAAAGGCGGGTAAGGCTGAAGATGAAATGGTCGTGCACCGGTAGCGCTTCCAGGCGGCAAATCGACGCGTGGCCGAGGCGGAAGCGATCCCACTCCCAGGGCACCGGCGTGAGCCCGAGCAGGTGCGAGATGGCAACAGTGTTCGTACCGCCGTGGGCCACCCAGACGAGGGTGCGGCCAGGTGCATCGATGTCCCAAAGGGGAAACTCGCTATCGACCCGCCGAATGCCGTGCAACCCCAACCAACCGGTGAGGCCCTCATGGATGCGAACGGTGAACTCGCGCATGGTCTCACCGCCGGGCACACCGTCCCAGCGATCATGGGGAAGGGCGAGCCGATCGGCTGCGTAGGCGTCGGCCGCGACATGGGCGGGCTCGCCGTGCCAGTCGGGCTCACGGCATTCCTCCAGCCAATCGACGATCACCGGTTCACGCCCGATGATCTTGGCCAGCGGCGCGGCTGTCTGCCGGGCCCGCAGCAGCGGCGACACGTAGAACTCGTCGATGTGCTCGTCACCGATTGCCTTGCCCAGAAGTTCGGCTTGGGCGAACCCGTTGTCGTTCAACGTGGGGTCAACGACGCAAAGATCGTCCTTTATCCACTCGGGTTGGCCATGACGAAGCAGCACGATTTGCACGCACAGACGGTAGCGCCAACACCTACGCTGCGGCGATGCGATGGACGGTGCACGGCTGAGCGCTACGGTCTACGCCCATGACGGGCGGCCCGAAACCTCAACTTCTCGCAGCAATCGATGTGGGGACCAACTCGTTCCACCTGGTCATCGCGCGCGTCGCGTCGTCCGGCCGTATCGAAGTCATCACCCGCGAACGCGAAATGGTGCGGCTCGGCAAGGGTGCCGGCGAGATGAAAGAGCTCGATGAT